>NZ_JBDGML010000106.1:0-142723 GCF_057655195.1 Arthrobacter sp. Soil_N43 | reverse complement strand
GTCCGGCGCGGGTGACCTTCTTGCCGGTCTCGCCGAGGTCCTCCAGGACCTCTGCGTCCACGCCGGCCAGCGTGCGCTTGCTGCGCGGAAGGCGGCCCTTGGTGCCTTCCGGAATGTCCAGGTCCTCGAAAAGGTGCGGCGAGGAGGAGTACGTTTCGATGGGCTCGGGAACACTCAGGCCCAGCGCCTTGTTGATGAGGCCCCAGCGCGGCATGTCGTCCCAGTCTACGAACGTCACGGCGGTGCCCTTGTTGCCGGCACGGCCGGTGCGGCCCACGCGGTGCAGGTAGATCTTCTCGTCCTCGACGCACTGGTAGTTGATGACGTGCGTGACGTCATCAACGTCGATGCCGCGGGCGGCAACGTCAGTGGCGACGAGGACGTCCACCTTGTTGTTGCGGAAGGCCCGGAGAGCCTGTTCGCGGGCGCCCTGGCCGAGGTCACCGTGAATGGCGGCGGCCGCGAATCCGCGGTCAACGAGTTCCTCGGCGACCTTGGCCGCCGTCCGCTTGGTCTTGGTGAAGATGATGGTGCGGCCGCGTCCGCGGGCCTGCAGGATGCGGGCGACAACCTCGGTCTTGTCCATGCTGTGCGCACGGTAGATGAGCTGGCGGATGTCGCGCTTGGTCAGGCCCTCATCGTCCGGGTCGGCGGCGCGGATGTGGGTGGGCTGCGTCATGTACCGGCGGGCCATGGCGATCACGGGGCCGGGCATCGTGGCGGAGAACAGCAGCGTCTGGCGGACCGGGGGAGTGCCGGCGATCAGGGTCTCAACATCGGGCAGGAAGCCGAGGTCCAGCATCTCGTCGGCCTCGTCGAGGACCACGATCTTGACGTTCTTCAGCACCAGGTGCCGCTGCTTGTAGAGGTCAATCAGGCGGCCGGGCGTGCCGACAACGACCTCCACTCCCTTCTGCAGCGCTTCGATCTGCGGCTCGTACGCACGGCCGCCGTAAATGGTGGCGATCCGGGCATTGCGCTTGCGGGACGCCGTCTGGAGGTCATTGGCCACCTGCACGGCGAGTTCGCGGGTGGGGACAATGACCATGGCCTGCGGGGCGCCGGGCGCGGGCAGCTTGCTGAAGCCTTCATCGTCCGGGCCCACGACGCGCTGCAGGGCGGGAATGCCGAAGCCGAGGGTCTTGCCGGTGCCGGTCTTGGCCTGGCCGATGATGTCGTGGCCGGATAGGGCAACAGGCAGGGTCATCGCCTGGATGGGGAAGGGATGGGTGATGCCGGCGTCGGCAAGGGACTCGACGATGTCGGGGCGCACGTTGTAGTCCACGAAGGACTTCTCAGCGATCTCGTGCGGCTTCTCGTCCGAGATGATGGTCTCTTCGGGCTCGATGGTTTCGGTTCCGGAGTCATCGGAGAGCAGTTGGTGCGTATGCAATTCACTCACAGTGGAGTTTCCTTATTCATTTGGGCATTGGCGCCGCATGCTCAACGGCCGGCCAAGGGGCCGATCCGGAGCACGCTCTGGCGCGCAAGCAGTTCCAGTGGAAGCCGATCGCGGGCTATCTAAATGCTGGCACTGGGGACCAACGGGTCTGTCTCAAGATCGCGTAGGGGCGGGCTTGTTGATTCAAAATAAACGAAATCAACGACCGGGCATCCATTTCTACCTCTTCAGTCTAACCGGGAAAACAGGATTCCCTGACTGGAGCGGCTGCGGAGGGCAGGACCTGGAGTCAGTCGACCAGCTCGAGGTGCACTTCCCGGGTGGTGATGTCCGAGGAAATCAGCCGGACCCGCACCCGGGTGCCGGGTTCCATTTCGCCGGCGCAGCGGGCGGTGACAGCCGGCTCGGCAATCTGGACGATGCCGGACGGGCCGCTGCCGTTGGAGCTCTTGCCGTTTCCGTTGCCGTTGGTGGTGCCGCCGTTGCCGTTGTTCTTGGCGGGTTTGGATCCGGAGATCACCACGGCGTCGAACTCCTGGCCGATGTGGTTGATGAGCAGCGCCGCCTCCACCGTGTCCAGCGCCAACCGCTCCATCTTGGCGGCGAGCTGGTCCGAGGTTGCCATGATGTCCGGCAGGGACGGCAGCGCCTCCCGTGCCCATGCGGGCACGGGTCGGTTGTTGCTCAGCGCCTCGCAGATGACCAGGACGAAACGGTCGATCAGCCGGCGCAGTGGTGCCGTGGTGTGGGCGTACGCCGTGCCGATGGCGGACTGGATGGCGTCGTCGGGAACCGCTCCGTCAAAGTACGTGTAGCCGGCCCCGCGGAAAAGCATGCCGGCCGAATGCATGATGGCCAGCTGCCGGTGGTCGGTGGGATCCAGCGTCCGCAGGTATTCCCCGTAACTGACCTTTCCGTCCCACGGCTTCCCCAGTGCGGCCGTCTGGCGCCGGAAGTGGCCGAGGGACCGTTCGTCCGGGGCCGGCATCGTACGGAGGATGCCCACCTTGCCGTCGAGCATCAACGAGGCGGCGGCCATGCCGGTCATGAGCGAAATCTGCGCGTTCCAGTCCTCCACGGGAAGCTGCGGCGCCGCGACGATCCGGTAGCCGCCGTCGGGAAGCTGCACGATCTCTTGCTCAGGCATGTTCAGGCTGGCGCCGCCGCGGGCCCGTTCGAGCTCAACGCGTTTGAGTCCCACTTCGCGCAGGAGCTGCAGCAGGGGTGAGGCGGTCCCGGCATCCAGCTCTGCCTGGACACCCTTGTAGTTGAGCTTGGCCCGGCTGCGGACCATGGCCCGCCGCACCAGCACGGAAACGACCTCGGCCGCGGCGTCGAGTTCGAACTCCCAGACGAACGCCGAACACAGCTGGCCGGCCAGCAGGCTGCCCGCGTTCTCGCTGATCACCTCAGGGTGCAGGGGGATGCGTCCATCGGGAGCGTAGAACGTCTGCCCGCGGCGGCGGGTTTCGGCGTCGAGGGCACCGCCGGGAACCACGAAGGACGGCACGTCGGCGATGGCGTACAGGATCCTGTAGCCCTCCCCGGACCGTTCGATGAAGAGGGCCTGGTCGAGGTCCGTGGATGACGGCGGATCGATGGTCAGGAATTCGACGCCGGTCAGGTCGAGTCCCGGGAGCCGGCGCTGCGCCACGGCCGCCTCCGCCTCCCTTAACACGTGGTCGTCGAACTGCCCGGGCAGCTCCAGCTCGGTCCGCAGCGCGCTCAGGGCCTCGGCCAGGGCGTTGGTCTGTTCGTGGACGCTGGGGGACAGGCGATGATGTGGCACGAAAATCAGGTTAGTCCGATTTCCGCAGTTAGTCTTGGTTTATGGGCACATCCTCGGCTGACACCGCTCGCTATGACCGTTTCGTCGCTGACCTTTTCGGCGTGATGGCGTACGGCGAGCTTTCCGCCTTCGAACGGCTCTCATCGGACGCCCGCTACTCCCCGACGCTCCATGACCGCGCCGTGCTCGGCCGGATTGCCGTCATCGAGTTCCAGCATTACGAGCTGGTGAGTGAAAAGCTGGCGGACATGGGCGTGGACGTCGAGGACGCGATGCTGCCGTTCCAGGCCGCCGTGGACCACTTCCATGAACGGACGCGGCCGGCGGACTGGTACGAATCGCTGATGAAGGCCTACGTGGTGGATACGGTGTCGGCCGATTTCTACCAGGCCGTGGCCCGCTATGTGGACCCGGGGACCCGGGAACTGATACAGAAGATCCAGGCGTCCGAGGACGCAACAGCCGTGCTTAGGGAGCGGCTGCGGGTGGCGCTGGCCGATGACCCCCGGCTCGCCTCCCGGCTGGCACTGTGGGGACGGCGGCTCCTGGGCGAGGCGCTCACCCAGGCCCAGCGCGTGGGCTACGAAAATGCCTTCCTGACGGAACTCATCACCGCAGCTGACAGCGGCGCGGATGACGCTGCCGCCAGGGAGCGCGTGCAAAGGCTCACTACGGAACTCGCGGAGAACCATTCCAAGCGGATGGTGCAGCTCGGGCTGAGCGGCTGACGCGTGATTGCATGCTCCGGTAGGAGCACCACGTTCGCCGAATGTCGTTGCTTCCCTTTGCGGCGTTTTTGTCACTGCCTGCCGTCACGCTGTGGGTATGGACAGCAGGCGGGTTGCGGAGACGGTGGAGGGGCTTGAGTCCTCGGTCGCTGTGTTGGTCGGTGTTGCTGGCCGTTGTGCCGGCAGCCTGGCCTCGGCCGGTGCTGACCCTCTTCGGGATCAGGCGGACGCGTGTCTGGACGGTCTGGCCGAGGTGGGCAGGGTGGAGGCTCGGCTGGCTGCCCTGAAAGTTCATTTCACCGCCGGATATGCCAGCGCTGCCGAAGCCATGGCCGCACCGGCCCGTTCCCCACAGGAGCACACCGCCCAGGAGATGGCCGTGACCGCTGAGGTCGCAGGTGTGCTGGGTGTGGGTGAACGCAGTGCCGGTGCCCTGCTGTCGGAGGCCCGCACCCTGACCGCCGCGCTGCCGTTGACGATGGCAGCGCTGCAGGCAGGGAGCATTTCCTGGCAGCACGCACGGGTCCTCTGCGATGAAACAGCCAACCTGGACCCGGCGGGGGCGGCGGCCCTGGAAACCCACTTCCTGGACCCGGACGCTGCCCGGCCGGGGCGTGGCTGCCTGGCCGGGGAGCTGGCACCGGCCAGGTTCCGGGCCAGGGCGCGCAGTTGGCGGGAGCGGCACCACCCGGTCAGCATCGAGGCGCGCCACCGCAGGAGCGTGCGGGAGCGTCGGATGGAGTATGTTCCGGACCGGGACGGGATGGCGTGGCTTTCGGTGTATCTGCCCGCGGACGTGGCGGCCGGTATTTGGTCTCGGGCCACTGAAGCGGCGCGTGCGCTGCAGGGCCCGGAGGAATCCCGGACTCTGACGGAGCTGCGTGCGGATGTCGCCGCAGGGTGGCTGCTCGAAGGCGTCGCCGAAGGAACCCCGTCGCCTAGGGCGCAGGTGCTGGTCACGGTTCCGGTGTTATCGCTCATGGGGGCCGGTGAGGAGCCGGCCATGCTGGATGGGTTCGGCCCGATTCCCGGCTCGGTGGCCCGCCGCCTGGTCGCAGAGGGGGCCGGGTCGTTCCTGCGGGTGCTGATCGATCCGCGCGATGGGGCACCGCTGGAGATCGGCCGTACCAGCTACCGGGTGCCGAAAGCGATGCGCCAATGGCTGCGGCTGCGCGACGGACGGTGTCCCTTTCCGGGATGCAGCAACCGGTCCCTGGATAACGAGGCACAATTCACAGCCGCCTAGGGCGTCCCTATTTGGCGTCACCAGATGATGAGCGCGCAGAAAATGACGGCTGCCGAGCCATGCCTTCCGCTCCCGCAGTACCGGCCGTTCCGGCGTCCAGGGCAGCAATCAGTTCCGCCGCGGCAGCCGTAGGGTCCGAAGCTTCCGTGATGGCCCGCACCACGACGATCCGGCTGGCTCCCGCCGCCACCACCTGCTCGACGTTGGTCAGGTCAATCCCGCCGATGGCGAACCACGGAAGCTGCTGACCGCTTTCCACTTCGGCATTACCGACAGTCCCGGCTGCATAGTGGACAAGATCAAGCCCGACGGCGGCACGGCCGGGTTTGGTGGGGGTGGCCCACACCGGGCCCACGCAGAAGTAGTTAAGGCCTTGGGGTGCCTGTGCGGCCGCGATGGCAGCATCAATCTGATCGGGGGAGTGGGTGGACAGGCCGATCGCCGCGGAGTCGTTCAGCAGGGCCCGGGCCGAGCGCAGCGGCAGGTCCTTCTGGCCGATGTGAAACACCGGTGCCCCGGCCAGCGAAGCGATGTCCGCCCGGTCGTTGACGGCCCAGAGCCGGCCATGCCTTGAAGCGGCCTGGCGCAGGACTGCCAGGAGTTCGAGTTCCTCGGCCGCCTCGGTGTTCTTGTCCCTCAGCTGGATGATGTCCACGCCGCCGGCGAAGGCAGCATCGACGAAGTCGGCGAAGTCGCCGCGCTCCTTACGGGCATCGGTGCAAAGGTACAGGCGGGCTTCATGGATATCAGGCGCGGTCATGGCAACCAGCCTAGTTCCTCTAAACTGGGCAGGTACCGCGGGAGCCCGCTGCAGCTGTCACAAAAGGCGCAGGGCTGAGAGGGCGTCAGAGCCGACCGCTTGACCTGATCCGGTTAGTACCGGCGTAGGGAAGGAATTCCATGAATCTTGGATCCGGCGGGAAGACCTCTGCCGCAGCACGGCTCCACGCCGACGTGGCCGTGATTGGCGGCGGCGTGATCGGCCACGGAATCGCCTGGGAGGCGAGGCGCTCGGGACGGACCGTGGTCCTCATCGACAAGGCGCCCGGGACAGGTGCCAGCTGGGCCGCCGCGGGGATGCTGGCCCCAGTCAGCGAACTGCATTACCAGGAAGAGGAACTCCTGGAACTCATGCTCGAGTCCTCTGCCCGGTGGCCCGCATTCGCGGCGGCGCTCGCTGATGGCGGTGCCGGCTGCGACGCTGGGTATCTGGCCACTTCGACCATCGCCGTTGGCGCCGATCCTGCCGACCGCCGCGCGCTGATGGACCTGCGCGAAGTCCAGCGGGCCGCCGGCCTGGCAGTGGAACCGCTGACCATCCGTGAGGCCCGGCTGCGGGAGCCGCTGCTGAGCCCCGGAATCTCCTGTGCATTGGACATCCCGGCCGACCACCAGGTTGATCCGCGGAAGCTGGTGGCGGGCATCGCCGCTGCACTGGCCTGCCACGAACCCGGTTCGCGGACTGCCGTGGCCGGCGCTGAAGACGGCTACGCGGTCCGTGACAACGCCGCCGGGCTGCTCTGGGACGGCGGAGGGGGCGGCGGGCGGGTCAGCGGTGTCCGGCTTGCGGGCGGCGGCGCCGTGCTGGCCGCCGAAACGGTGGTGGCCAACGGTCTCGGGGCGGCCTCGCTGGACGGACTGCCGGAGGGACTGAGGCTGCCGCTGCGTCCCGTGTACGGCGACATTCTCAGGCTTAAAGTTCCGGAACGGCTCCGTCCGCTGCTGACCGCCACGGTCCGGGGCATGGTCCGCGGAATCCCGGTCTACCTGGTGCCGCGGCAGGACGGCACCGTGGTCATTGGTGCCACCCAGCGGGAAGACGGTCAGGCCTCACCCAGCGCCGGCGGCGTCTACCAGTTGCTCAGGGATGCCCAGGCCCTGGTGCCCGCAGTGGCCGAACTGGAACTCATCGAGGCCACGGCCAGGGCACGCCCCGGCACGCCGGACAACGCGCCCCTGCTGGGCCGCGTGGCCGCCGGGCTGATCATCGCCACCGGATTCTTCCGGCACGGAGTCCTGCTGACGCCCGCCGCCGCCGTCATCTGCCGCGAGCTGATGGACGGCCTGACGGACAGCCGCTGGGATGCCTTCCGTCCCGGGCGGTTCTCCGCCGAACGCACCGCTTCGAACACAGTCACATTTGACCAGGACAAGGAATCCGCATGAACATCACACTGAACGGCAACGCCCACGCCATGGGGGCGGGCGCCTCCGTCACCACTCTCGTCAGCCAGGTCACCGGCCGGAAGCTGGCCGCCAACGGGCAGGCCGCCGACGGCCAGCGGCTCGGGGTGGCAGTGGCACGCAACGCGGAGGTCGTACCCCGCAGCCTGTGGCACAGCACAGCACTCGCCGAGGGCGACGAGATCGAGCTGGTCACGGCAGTTCAGGGAGGATGAGGACGATGACTGAAACAACCACGCAGACCGATACCGCAGCGCACGCCACTGACCGCCTCGTCATTGACGGCGTCGAACTGACCTCGAGGCTCATCATGGGCACGGGAGGCGCCCCCAGCCTGGACGGACTGGGGGCGGCGCTCCTGGCGTCAGGCACGGAACTGACCACCGTGGCTATGCGACGCTATTCGCCGGCCGAGGCGGGGTCCCTGTTCCAGTTGCTCCTGGACCACAACATCCGCGTTCTCCCGAACACCGCCGGCTGTTTCACGGCCCGCGACGCCGTCATGACGGCGGAGCTCGCGCGCGAGGCCCTTGAGACCGACTGGGTCAAACTCGAAGTCATCGCTGACGAACACACGCTGCTGCCGGACGCGGTGGAACTGGTAGAGGCCACCGAACAGCTCGTCAACCGTGGATTCAAGGTCTTCGCCTACACCAATGACGATCCCGTCCTTGCCCTGCGTCTGGAAAACCTGGGCGCCACGGCCGTCATGCCGCTGGGCTCGCCCATCGGGACCGGGTTGGGAATCCTCAACCCGCACAACATCGAGCTGATCGTCTCCCGCGCCTCCGTGCCTGTGGTCCTGGACGCCGGCATCGGCACCGCCTCGGACGCCGCGCTGGCCATGGAGCTGGGCTGCGATGCCGTGCTCCTGGCCACGGCCGTGACCCGGGCGCAGAACCCGGCACTGATGGGGGAGGCCTTCAAACACGCCGTCATCGCCGGTAGGCTGGCGAAAGCGGCCGGGCGGATACCGCGCCGCGAGCATGCGCTGGCGTCATCGGCCATGGAAGGCCGGGCGGAGTTCCTCTAGCCCGGACAGCCGCGGCAGACCACTCGGCAGGGCAGGCCCACCCACGAACCCCGCCAAGGAGGCAGCCGTGGCCGCCAGGGACGACATCCTCACCCGACCCCAGATCGACGTGGCGCTCGCTGACCTGCCGGACTGGCGTTACCAACTCGGCGGCCTCGTCACCGTCTTCAAGACGCCGACGGCGGCCGCCGCGCTGGGGCTGATTGCCGCCGTCGGGCGCCTCGCCGAGGAACGTGACCACCATCCGGACCTGGACTGGCGCTTTAATCGGGTGTTCATCCGGTTCAGCTCCCACGACGTCGGCGGGGAGGTAACGGGGCGTGACACCGGCGCCGCCGCCTCGGTCAGCATAGCCGCCGCGGCGGCAGGCGCGGAGGCCCAGCCCGGCCTCTACCGGACGGTGGACATCGGCATCGAAACGCCAGACGCGGACGGGATCTCCGAGGTCTGGCGCGTCGCGCTCGGCTACCGCAAGGGCCGGTTCGGGAACCTCGTGGACCCGTACGGCCGTGGCCCCGGGGTGTCCTTCCAGCAAGCGCCGGCGGCGGACGGGAACCGCCTCCACCTGGACATCCACCGGTCCAAGGCAGAATCCGGCACTGCCCTGGAGAAGACGGCGGCCACCGGCGCCTCAATGAACAGTGACCACGCACCCGAACGGGTGGTGGTCACTGATGCCCAAGGAAACCGGCTGTGCCTCTGCACCGAAGAAGGCCACGGACCCGACCTCAAGGGATCGGACCCCGCCTCGGGCACCGGGGACTAACCGCCGGAGCCCAAGCCGCTACTTCTTCAGGGCGGCCGTGAGCCGCTGTGTGTCCCGTTTGGTGCGCACCCTGCCCAAGTATCCAGCCACAGCCACCGCCGCTGCGGAGCCGGCCACCATCGGAAGAATCCACGGCATCCAAGTCAGGCCCGGCTGGTAGCCAAGGCCCGCCGTCATGCAGATGATCCACGCAAGCATTCCCACGGCCGTGGCCACGCCTGCCGGCAGGAACATGCCGTACTTGGCATGGCGCCGGTCGTTGGCCCAGACAATGAAGCCCGCGGCCACGGTGACCAGTACGACGATAACGAGGGACAGCACTGCTGGTCCTAGAGTGCGCCGAAGCCGACCCGGCGGACTTCCTCCGCGCCGATCTCCACGTAGCCCAGGACGTTGGCCGGCACAATGATCTGGCGGCCCTTCTCATCGCTCAGGCGCAGCTCGGTGCCCTTGGCGAGAGACTCCGCCACGACCTTGGCCACCGCGTCAGCATCCTGGGCCGATTCCAGCACAATTTCGCGGCCGATGTTCTGAATGCCGATCTTTACTTCCACAGCAAGGCCTCCCAGCCAATCAATGTTGATGCACCTACAAAGGTAGTTCTCCCTTTGTAGTCTAGGTCTCCTTGGGGAAACGAGAGATTCCGCGCCAAGCTAAACGGTAGATGAGGTCGCTGGCCACATCGAGGTCAAGGTTTCCGTCCGTTTCGAGCCAATAGCGCGCGCTCACCTGCGCCATGCCGGCAAGTCCCCGGCCCAAGAGCTGCGCTTCCAACAGCGGCAGCTTGGTGTCTTCGGCGATGACGCGTGCAATGGCGTCGGCGAAGGCCTTGTTGAAGGTCTCCAGGCGCGAACTGACGTCGGGATCGTTGATCAGGTCGGATTCGAAGACCAGCCGGTGCGCCTGGTCGTCGCTGTCGATGAAGCGGTAATAGGCCCGCATGACGGCCTGGACCCGCTCCTTGTTGTCCGAGGTGGAGTTCAGCGCGCCCATCATCAGGTCGGTGAGGACGCCGAGGTGGCTGTCGAGCAGGGCCAGGTACAGCTCACGCTTGGAAGGAAAGTGCTGGTAGAGGACCGGTTTGCTCACATGGGCCGTCTCCGCGATCTCATCCATGGCGGCGCCGTGGTAACCGTTGGCAACGAAGACCTCCTGGGCGGCAGCCAGCAGCTGGGCACGGCGTTCATCGCGGGGCAGCCTGGCCGATCGCTGCCCGGCCGGGCGGGATGCGCCCGCAGGCGGGTGCGCACCCTGAGGGCGATCAACCGGTGCATCGTGAACCACTGTTGGCCTTCTTTCCATTTCAGTTAACTTCACTTTACCCGGAGGTAATATGACCCAGCGGTATCTTCAGGCATACATTGAAGTATGGCTTCTCTGTCCACCGCAAATGCAACCCGCACTTCACCGGCCCCCCTCGTCGAACCGGCGGCCGGACTTACGCCCGAAGAGGTGGAGCGGTACTCGCGGCACCTCATCATTCCGGAGATCGGCGCACTCGGCCAACGCCGGCTGAAGAACGCCCGCGTCCTGGTGATCGGAGCCGGCGGGCTCGGCTCGCCGGCCCTGCTCTACCTTGCCGCCGCCGGCGTGGGGACCATCGGGATCATCGACGACGACGACGTTGACCTGAGCAACCTGCAGCGCCAGATCATCCATGGCGTGGCGGATGTGGGGCGGCCCAAGATCGAGTCGGCGCGGGATGCCATCGCCGCCCTGAACCCGCTGGTGGACGTTCGCCTCCACGATGCCAGGCTGGACTCCTCCAACGCCCTGGAGCTGTTTTCCGGCTACGACCTCATCCTTGACGGGGCGGACAACTTCGCCACGCGCTACCTGGTCAACGATGCTGCGGCCATCCTCGGCAAGCCCTACGTCTGGGGTTCGATCTTCCGTTTCGACGGCCAGGTCAGCGTGTTCTGGGAAACGCACGGCCCCACCTACCGGGACCTGTATCCGGAGGCTCCGCCGGCGGGTTCGGTCCCGTCCTGCGGCGAGGGCGGCGTGTTCGGGATGCTGTGCGCGGCGGTCGGATCCCTGATGGTGACGGAGGCCGTCAAGCTGATCACCGGCGTCGGGCGTTCCCTGCTCGGCCGCGTGGCGCTCTACGACGCCCTGGGGGGCAGCTGGCGCGAGATCAGGGTGGCGAAGGACCCCGCAGCCCCTCCGATCACCGAACTGACGGACTACGAGGCGTTCTGTGGCGTCACTCCGCCGGCAGCCACCGATGCGGAACACTCCGTCACTGCCACGCAGCTGGCCGAGATGCTGGCTTCCCGTGACGCCGGAACGAAGGACTTCGAGCTGGTTGACGTCCGGGAATCCGGCGAGTTCGACATTGTCAGGATCGACGGCTCCGTCCTCATCCCGCAGGGCAGGATCCTGTCCGGGGAGGCGTGGGCCGAGCTGCCGCAGGACAGGGACATTGTCTTCCACTGCAAGTCGGGGGCGCGGTCCGCCACCGTGCTTGCCGCGGCCAGGAAGGCCGGCTACCAGCGCGTGAGCCATCTCGACGGCGGCATCCTCGCCTGGGTGAGGGACGTGGAGCCGCAGAAGCCCGTTTACTGACGGGAGCAGCATGCGGGGGAGGGCGCTCACGGCCGCTGCACGCTGCTCGCCAGCAGCGGCAGAGACAGCCCCTGTGTCCGGTCCTGCCACGGATCGGTGTACTCCAGCTCCATGCCTGTGGAGCCGGAGGGTGCCAGATAGCTGATCCAGTGGTGGTGTATTGACCCCGGCGGGATCGTGCCGGTGGTGCGGTCCGCGTCCTGGGGAGTGACCGTAGTGGCCGTGGTGCCCGAGGAGGGCAGCTTCAGGCGGAGCTGGCCCGGGCTGAACAACACCGGCTCCGGACCCGAGTTACTCAGCTCCACCTCGACCAGGACGACGTCACCCCACGTCAGGTTCACCGGCTGGGGCCACCCCGCTTCCGCCGGAGCTCCGCCGTCGTGGCCATGGGAGTCGGTGACGGCGGTGGCCAGGCTGGCGGTCCGCTGCAAGGTTCCCGCGGCACTCCCGGCCGATGCACCGGGCCCGCTGAGATGTGCAGCAGCGGCTGCCACGGACCGGAACGCCAAGTGGCCCTGCGCATCCAGCCGGGAGAGGCGGCCCGCCCTGGTGACGGACAGGGAACCAAAAGCCGTCTCCATGCGGGCGGCTGGATGGGGCGAGCTGCGGGACACCACCCCGTACGTCCCGCCGGCAACCAGCAGGACGGCGCCACCACCGACAATCAGTCCGAACTGGCGGCGGCTCAGGACCGGGACGGAAATCGTGCGGAAATCAGGATTCACTGCTCGCACCCCCAATAGGATTCACAAGTTCCATCCATGCTCCGTATGGAACCTAGGGAAACCTTGCAGGATCCTTGGGACGCGGCTCTGAAACCGGGGACTGGCCCGGAGTGGGGGGGGTGGGGGACTGCGCCTTAGGCGGAGTTCCTCCGGGAGTCCGCCTCGGGAAGCCCCGCGGGGGCAAGCTGGGTGTGGTCGACCGGGCATTCGGCCTTGGAAGCGGCGGCGGGCTGCTCCACAGTGATGCCGTACAGGGTTTCCAACGCGGCAACGTAGTCGTCCTGCTGGCCGTTGGCGGCAAGCTCCCGGGCCCGGACCGTGGGGACGTGGAGCAACTGCTTCACCATGCGGCGCAGGGCGAACTCGACTTCTTCGGCCGCGGCGGTGCAGCCGTGACGGGCCCGCACCTTCTCCATCTCCGCGTCCAGCACATTCATGGTATGGCGGCGGAGCGCCACGATGGCCGAGTCCACAGACCGTGCCTCGCGCTCCTGCTCAAAAGCCTGCGCGGCGCCGGACACGATACTGCTTGCCTGGGCCAGGGATTCGGCCTGTTCCTCGGGAGCGGCCAGTCGGACAGATTCCAGCGTGAGGAGCTCGACGCCGTCGAGTTCTCCCACGGCCGGATCAAAATCGTGGGTCAGCGCCAGGTCGATGGCGATGAGCGGCTGGGCGGAGTTTGCGCGGACCTGGGCGAGCTCGGCTGCCTCCACCCTGGTGTCCGAACCGCTGCAGCCGATCATGACGTCGGCGGCTGCCACAGCGGCGTCCAGCGTGTCGCCGTCGAGCGCCGTACCGCCGCGCGTTGCGACGAACGCCGCAGCGCGGCCGGAGGACGAAAAGACGGAAATATCGCGGCAGCCGCGTTCGCGCAGGAGGGCCATGGTGGCGCCTGCGTAGGCGCCGGTGCCGAACACCACAACTTTCTTGGTGGACCAGTCCGGGTCCTCGGAGAGATCGGTCGCGAGGTCAAGCGCCACGGAAACGATGGACAGGCCGCGGGATCCGAGCGCGGTCTGTGCGCCGACGTCCTTGGCCGTCTTGGACGCGGCCTGGAAGAGCCGGACCAGGCCGGAGCTGGCCGTGCCCTCGTGCTGCGCAGTGATCAAGGCCCGCCGCACCTGCCCGGCGATTTCACGTTCGCCGACGACGGCGGAGTCCAAGCCGGAGCTGACCGCAAAGAGGTGCTCGCTGACCTCCGGGCCCGTCCGCGTATTAAAGGACCGGGATACGAGCTGTTCGCTGAGGCCGCTCATCTCGCTGATCTGTCCGACCAGCGCGGCGCGGGCGGCTTCGACGTCATCCGCATGCGCGGCCTCGCCATAAATTTCGTAGCGGTTGCAGGTGGCAAGGACAACCGCACCCGTCACTGCCGGCGATCCGGCGAGGGCGGATGTTGCTATGCCTGAAGAACCGTTGCTTAGTTGAGCGACGGTTTCGAGGTCGATGTCGGCGTGTGTAGCCACCAATGAAAAAAGAACCACAGCAGGACAATCATAGCTTTTTCGCAGCCGCGTAGAACAACCCCTGGCCCGGATGCCGCGTCCGAGGTCCTGTGATTCCCGCCACGCAGCCAGTCCGGGGCCTTGGGATGACAGGCTGTCGTTATCTTTTGGAGGCGATTTTGGGCACAATCAAAGGCATGACTTCTAGCGCTGCAACATCAGATGGCACTGTTCTTGACGCTGGCCATCCGCTCAAGGACGGGCGCACTGCCGACTCGCCGCTCATCACTGCATACCGTGGTGGCAAGCCCAGCCGCAGGCCGGTGTGGTTCATGCGCCAGGCCGGCCGGTCGCTGCCGGAATACCTGAAGGTGCGCGAGGGCGTGGCCATGCTTGACTCGTGCCTCCGGCCGGAACTCGCTTCGGAGATCACCCTCCAGCCCGTGCGCCGCCACGACGTTGACGCGGCTATCTTCTTTTCGGACATCGTCATTCCGCTCAAGCTGGCCGGCGTCGGGGTGGACATTGTTCCAGGCGTGGGCCCCGTGCTCAGCAAACCCGTGCGCACCGCTGACGATGTCGCCGCGCTGCCCACGCTCACCTGGGAGGCGCTGGAGCCGATCCGCGAAGCCGTCCGCCTGACGGTCGCCCAGCTCGGCAAGACGCCGCTCATTGGATTCGCCGGAGCACCCTTCACCCTTGCCGCCTACATGGTCGAGGGCAAACCGTCCCGCGACCACCTCGGTCCGCGCACCATGATGCACGCTGACCCGGAAACATGGACGGCCCTGGCCAACTGGGCTGCGGACGCCTCCGGGCTGTTCCTGCGGGCCCAGCTGGAAGCGGGAGCCTCGGCAGGGCAGCTGTTCGATTCGTGGGCAGGGTCCCTCGGCCTGGCCGACTACACCCGCTTCGTGGCACCGGCGTCAGCCCGGGCACTTGACCACGTCCGGCACCTGGGCGCACCGCTGATCCACTTCGGCACCGGAACCTCGGAACTCCTGGTGGCGATGCGCGACGTCGGCGTCGACGTCGTTGGCGTGGACTACCGGCTGCCGCTTGCGGAAGCGAACCGCCGGCTGGGCGGCACGGTGCCCCTCCAGGGCAACATCGATCCGGCCCTGCTGTCCGCCCCGTGGGAGGTGCTGGAAGCCCATGTCCGGGAGGTCATCGCGTCCGGTGCCGCTGCACCCGGCCACGTCCTGAACCTCGGCCACGGCGTGCCGCCGGAAACTGACCCGGACGTGCTGACGCGGGTCGTGACACTGATCCACTCCATCTCCCCGGAGTAGGACATGGAGGCGGGAACCCCTCCGGCGTCCGGACAGACGGCCCTGGTGGTGGGCGGCGGCATCTCGGGTCTCCTTGCGGCACGGGAACTTGCCCAGGCCGGAGCGGCCGTCACGCTGCTGGAAGCCACTGACTCGTGGGGCGGCTGCGTTGGCCGGCATGAGGTGGCCGGACTCACGCTGGACAGTGGCGCCGAATCGTTCGCCACGCGCTCCAGCGCAGTGGCCGACCTCGCCCGGGAGCTGGGGCTCGCCGAAGCCATCGTCGCGCCGCACCCCGGCGGTGCCTGGGTGCAGCTGCCGGACGGCCCCCGTGAGCTTCCCAAGACCGGCGTCCTCGGGATTCCGGCAAACCCCTGGGACCCGGAGGTGCGCCGCTCACTGGGGATCGCCGGATCGCTCCGCGCATCGCTGGACAGGGTCCTGCCCTCTTCCGTGGGAACCACTGCCGACGTCGCAAGTGTCTCCGCGCTGGTCCACGCCAGGATGGGGCGGCGCGTCCTCACGCGGCTTGTCGAACCGGTGGTTGGCGGCGTGCACTCGGCCGACCCCGCCCTCCTGGATGTGGACATGGTCGCCCCCGGCCTCCGCGCCGGAATTGCCCGGCACGGGTCGCTGGCGGCGGCCGTGGCCGCTCAGCGCCGGGCGCCGGCAGAAGGTGCCCGGGGCGCCAAGGCAGGCTCCGCCGTCGCCGGGCTGAAGGGCGGCATGCACACGCTGGTGTCCGCCCTTGTGGCGGACCTCCGACGCCGGGGCGTGCAGATGGTCACCGGAAGCCGTGCCCGTTCGGCCACGCGGACCCCGGATGGCTGGCGGATCGCCACGGCCAACGGAACACCCGGCACCGGTACTGTCCCAACGGGGGAAACCTACGACGCCGGCGTGCTGGTGGTCGCGCTCGACGGCCCCGCCGCCGTCTCATTGCTGGAGGAGGCGGTGCCGTCCCTGGCCGGCCACCGGCCGGGCCCCGGACCGGAAGTGAAACTGGTGACGCTCGTCGTCGACCTCCCGGAGCTGGACCGGCGCCCGCGCGGAACGGGGATCCTGGTGGCTCCGCAGACTCCCGGAATCCGGGCCAAGGCGCTCACCCATGCGACGGCCAAGTGGGACTGGCTGGCTGAGGCAGCGGGGCCGGGCCGGCACGTTGTGAGGCTTTCGTACGGCCGCCGCGACAGCGCCGCGCCTGGCGCCGAGGGCCAAGGATCCCACGACGCGGCAGCCCTACCGGATGCGGCTTTGCTGGACCTGGCCCTTCAGGACGCCTCCGCCCTGCTGACGGTGCCTGTGACTGCGGAGAGCCTGGTGGGCTGGGGTGTGGTCTCGTGGGCCGGCGCCCTTCCGTTCGCCGCAGTGGGCCACCGGCAGCGGGTTGCCGAAGTGCGGCGGATCTGCGGCGACAGCCGTGGACTCGTGCTGGTGGGCGGCTGGCTAGCCGGAAACGGACTGGCCGCGGTGGTGGCAGACACCAGGAAGCAACTGCGCGGTTTTCTGGAGTAATCCACTGCCCCGGCGCCACGCTGTCCGGTGCTTAGTACCGGCGAGAATTAGCGCCTCCAATACCCGCTCGCCCTGCCGTAAGCAAGTTTTTCATCCCGGCGTTTTGTGTCTAGGGTCGAAAGTATGGTCGATCAGAAGTCCGAGAATTTTCGTACGCTGACCGGTAACCATGGGGGACTTCGGCGTGGCACGGCAGCAGCTGCGCTCGGAGCGGTACTGGTCTTATCCGCAGGCGTCCCTGCATCCAACGCTGCAGCGCCGGCACTGCTGGCGGACACAGAAGACGCGGCCGCTCCGGCCCCGGCTGTGAGCCAGCTCAGTGCCACCGTGTCCGGGACCCTCAGTCTCGACACCTGGGCAGGTGCCGTCCTTGGCGATGAGGACGACGACGAGCCGTCCGGCTCGCCCACGCCGTCGCTGTCCCCGACGATCGCTCCTGCGCCGACGATCTCACCATCCACCACCCCGTCGCCCATCGTTCCGGTGCCGACACTGCCTAAAACGCCCCTTCCGACGAAAACGCCGACGCCCGCGCCGACACCCTCGCCAACCAGCACATCGACGTCCGGCCCGTCCCAGACGCCTTCGCCGACGCCCACCGAGTCCCGGCCTGGCTACTCACCGGCGGCCGTTCCCCCGCCCGCCGGGCAGCAGCCGCCAGCGGCGGGGCCGGCAACGGCAACCCAGCCGGCGCCGGCTGTACAGCCCGCGCCGGCTGCCCCGGTAACCGTCCCGTCAGCCGAAAGCCCGGTACCAGCTGCTGCGGGGGGTGCCTCAGCGGACCGCAGGACGGACGGCACATTGGATGCGGCAGCCGCCCGGCCCGGTGCCGCCGGCATCGTGTCCGGCGTCTGGGGTTCGGCGCGCCTGTCCCGTCCGATGAACATGGGAACCGTGGACTACCAGTATTCCGCAGTCAAGCCCAACAGTGCGGTTCTCGGCTCCTCGCAGGCCGGCCCGGTTTCGCCGCTGGTATGGGTCGGTGCCGGGCTCGTGGTGCTTGCCGGCGCTGCCGGCCTGGTGGCATACAAAATGCGCAAAGCCCTGTAACCCTTTAACGAAGCAACGAACCGTCCGCCGAGATACGACCCTGTGAAATACCCCACTTCTACGCTCCTGTAGAAGTGGGGTTTTTCGACTTGGGCGCATGGAACGGGCAGTATGGTATCCATGAGCCACACTCCTGCCGAATCTGTCACTAAAACCGAAGAATCAGCCGAGCAGTTCTTCACCCTCTGGACCGTATTCAAGCGCTCCGCAGAGGTCCTCCGCAGTGCCGATGCCGCCGAGGATTTCGATGCCCTGGTTGCGCGCCTGGCCGAGGGCGGGGTGACCTACCGCGGAAGCTATGACGTCTCCGCCATGCGTGCCGATGCCGACGTCATGGTCTGGCTGCACGGGCCCAAGCCAGAAGCCCTGCAGCAGGCCATCCGCGACATCCGCCGGAGCAAGCTGTTCGCCGGAACAGAACTGGTGTGGTCCGCCATGGGCGTGCACCGGGAAGCGGAGTTTGCCAAGAACCACACGCCGGCCTTTTCCCGCGGCGTGGCGCCGGCGGAATGGCTCTGTGTCTACCCCTTCGTCCGGTCCTACGAGTGGTACCTGCTGCCTGAAGAAGAGCGCGGCAAGATGCTCCGGGACCACGGCATGCTGGGCCGCGACTTCCCGCAGGTCATTTCCAACACCGTGTCTTCGTTTGCGCTCGGGGACTGGGAATGGATCCTCGGGCTGGAAGCCCCCGAACTCGTCGACCTGGTGGACCTGATGCGCCACCTGCGGTCCACGGAGGCCCGCAACCACGTACGCGAGGAAATTCCGTTCTACACCGGCCGGCGCATTACCACGGGGGAGATTGCCGAGGTACTGGCATGAGCCCGCTGGATCCCCACGAGTCTGCCATTGCGGTAAATCCCGTGACGGAGGCCGGCAGGATGGCCCCCAAGGAGTACGACGCGGTTCTCCTCGCATCCTTCGGCGGCCCCGAAGGGCAGGACGATGTCATCCCCTTCCTGCGCAATGTGACGCGCGGCCGCGGCATCCCGGATGAGCGGCTCGAAGAGGTATCCCACCACTACCGTGCCAACGGCGGCATCAGCCCGATCAACCAGCAGAACCGTGAACTCAAAGCGGCGCTTGAGGCGGAGCTCGCCCGCCGGGGCATCGCCATGCCGGTGCTGTGGGGCAACCGCAACTGGGATCCGTACATCCCGCAGACCCTCCAGGACGCGTACGACGCCGGCCACCGCAAGCTGCTCATGGTCACCACGAGTGCCTACTCCTGTTACTCCAGCTGCCGCCAGTACCGCGAAGACATCGGCATGGCGCTGACCGAGACGGGCCTCGACGGCAAGCTCGAGGTGGACAAGGTGCGGCAGTACTTCGACCACCCCGGTTTCGTCGAACCCTTCATCGAGGGGACCGCCGCCGGGATTGCCGACGTCCGGGCCCAGCTCGCCGCAGCCGGAACGCCGGACGCACCCATCCACGTTCTCTTTGCCACGCACTCCATCCCCACCCGTGACGCCGACGCCGCCGGAAAGTCCCCGGATGAGCCCCGCGAATTCGCCGAGGGCTCGGCCTACGTCGCGCAGCACCTGGCAACGGGCACCGAAGTCATGCGCCGGGTGGAAGAGGAATCCGGCCTGTCCGCGCCCTGGTCCCTCGTGTATCAGTCCCGGTCCGGTGCCCCCCACGTGCCCTGGCTCGAGCCTGACATCAACGATGCCATCGAGGACCTGGCCAGGCAGGGGGCCAAGGGAATCGTCATCGTTCCGCTGGGCTTCGTGAGCGACCACATGGAGGTGGTCTGGGACCTTGACACGGAGGCGCTGGAGACCTGCGCTAACCTCGGGCTCGCGGC
Source organism: Arthrobacter sp. Soil_N43 (assembly GCF_057655195.1). Taxonomy (NCBI): domain Bacteria; kingdom Bacillati; phylum Actinomycetota; class Actinomycetes; order Micrococcales; family Micrococcaceae; genus Arthrobacter; species Arthrobacter sp. Soil_N43. The sequence goes on along the minus strand of NZ_JBDGML010000106.1, from coordinate 123,191 downwards.
CACCCGTGTTCCGACGCCGGGCACCCACCGCCGTTTTGTCAACGGACTGGTGGACCTCATCTGTGAACGTACCGTGGCGAACAACATCGGGGACCGCCCGGCAGCCACTCCGCTGGGTCCCTGGTACGACGTCTGCCGTCCCGGCTGCTGCGCCAACTTCCGCGGCGAAAAGCCGACCATCGCCGGCGCTGACACCACCGTGGGGACCGGCCACGACCCCTACCCATCAGTGAGGCAGGACACGCAGTGACTGTTCGGATCGGCACGCGGGCAAGCAAGCTCGCCCTTACCCAGACGCAGCAGACCGCTGACCTGCTGGCCGCCGTCGGGGGCTTTACCGTGGAACTCGTCCACATCCGGACCGAGGGGGACGTGCTCAAGGGGTCCCTGTCGCAAATGGGAGGCACGGGCGTGTTCGTGGCGGCGCTCCGGGACGCCCTGCTGCGCAATGAGTGCGATGTTGCAGTGCACTCCCTGAAGGACCTCCCCACGGGCCCGGCCGTCGGCCTGACCCTTGCGGCGACTCCGCCGCGGGTGGACGTCCGCGACGTCCTGTGCGCCCGCGACGGCCTCAAACTGGCCGACCTTCCGAAGGGCGCGCGGGTGGGTACCGGATCACCCAGGCGCGCCGCGCAACTCCGGGCTGTCCGTCCCGACCTGGACATCGTGGACATCCGCGGCAATGTGGACACCCGCCTAGGGCGCGTTCCTGGCCTGCCGGGCAACGCCACCGACGAGGTGGTGGCCGGAAAGTCCTGTGACCTGGATGCGGTTGTCCTCGCCGCCGCAGGCCTGGAGCGCATCAGCAGGCTGGACACCATTACGGAATATCTGGACACGGACATCATGCTGCCTGCCGCAGGACAGGGATCCCTGGCCATCGAATGCCGCACAGCCGATGCTCCACGCCAGGCAGGCTCCACAGCGGGATCGCAGGGCGTGCTCGCCCAGGCACTCGCGGCACTTGATGACCAGGACACCCGGCTGGCCGTCACCGCGGAGCGGGCGCTGCTGGCGCGGCTCGAGGCCGGCTGCGCGGCCCCCGTTGGCGCCTACGCCTACCGCAAGGGCAGCATGCTGCACCTCGAAGCTGTGGTCTGCGCCGTCGACGGTACAGCCACCGTGCGCGACAAGCGGGCCACGGACGGCCTGACTGAGGTTGGCGCGACACTGCTGGGCATTGAGCTGGCGGAGATCCTCCTGGCCGCCGGGGCCGCCGACATCGCGGACCTGACGGCGTCCTGAGAGGCAGGCTGGGAACGACTTCATGGGACAGAGGGGCGAAGGTCCGGCCACCGGCCGTGCCGTGCAGCAGCACGCGGCGGACCGCACAGCGCCGGAGCCGAAAGGGCCGCGCCCACTTGAGGGCGACCGCATACTGGTCACCCGCAGCCCGGACCGTGCCGGAGCCTTCGTCGCACAGCTGCTGCTCGCCGGCGCCGACCCGCTCCTGCTTCCGCTGAAAGACTTCGAACGCGCATCGGACCAGGCAGCCCTGGACGGGGCCTTCAATGCCCTCGGCGCCGGGCAGTATGCCTGGCTCGTGGTCAGCAGCGCCACCACGGTACTGGCGCTCCAGATCAAGGCCGCCGAGCGTCAGGTGGCCTTGCACCAGTGGATTCCCGCCGCCACGCGCGTCGCTGCGGTAGGCCCGTCCACCGCGAACGCCCTTGAAGCCGTGGGAGTGGCGGTGCACCTGGTACCGCAGCACGAACATTCCGCGGCCGGTCTTGCCAACGAGTGGCCGGCAGGTCCCGCCACTGTGCTGCTGCCCCAGGCGGACATTGCGGCCCCCACCCTCGCGCTCGGCCTCAGCGCCAAAGGGGCGGACGTGAGGACAGTCGTGGCTTATCACACGGTGGATTACCCGGCGGAGCCGGGTCTCCGGCTTGCCGCCCCGGAAACGTCCGGCGGCGTGGACGGCGCGTCCGCCGCGGTGGCCACGACGCTCACTCCGGCGGAAGCCAAAGCCTGCATATCCGACGGCGGGATTGCCGCCGTGGTGGCTGCTTCTCCAAGCGCCGCCCGCCGCATCCACGCAACGCTTTCCCCGCTGGGCGGCTGCCGCTTTGTCGCCATCGGCAAGACAACGGCTGCCGCAGCGGAAGCGCTCGGCCTGACAGTCGCCGCCATGGCGGACGAAGCCACACCTGCGGGGCTTGTCGCTGCCGTCATCCGGGCCGTTCATCCAGGGACAGCACCCCAACCCGACATCCATTCGTCAGCATCAGGCACCCAGTGAAGGACAGGACATGAGTTTTCCGAACCACCGCCCGCGGCGGCTCCGCACCACCCCCGCGATGCGCAGGCTCACCGCCGAGAACCGGCTCGCCCCCGCGGAACTGATCCTCCCTGCCTTCATCCGCGAAGGCCTCTCGGAGCCCAACCCGATTGCCTCCATGCCCGGGGTCGTGCAGCACACCACTGAGACCCTGAAGCGTGCCGCGTCCGAGGCCGTGGAACTGGGCGTGGGCGGAATCATGCTGTTCGGCATTCCCGCGCAGCGCGACGCCGAGGGCACCGCGTCCCTCGATCCGGACGGCGTCCTGAACAAGGCCATCCGCGACGTCCGGGCCGAGGTGGGCGACGACCTGGTGGTCATGAGCGACGTGTGCCTGGACGAGTTCACCGACCACGGCCACTGCGGTGTCCTGGACGCCAACGGGTATGTGGACAACGACGCCACGCTGGACATCTACGCCAGGATGGCGGTAGCCCAGGCCGAGGCCGGGGCGCACGTGCTGGGCCCCTCCGGCATGATGGACGGCCAGATAGGCGTCATCCGGCAGGCACTCGAAGACGCCGGGCACGTCAACACCGCGGTCATTGCCTACGCTGCCAAATACTCGTCGGCGTTCTACGGGCCGTTCCGGGAAGCGGTGGACTCCCAGCTGAAGGGGGACCGCCGGACCTACCAGATGGACGCCGCGAACCGGCGCGAGGCCATCCAGGAAGTGGAGCTTGACCTGGCCGAAGGGGCCGACATGGTGATGGTCAAGCCCGCCATGAGCTACCTCGACATCCTGAGGGACGTTGCCGAGATGAGCCCCGTGCCCGTGGCCGCGTACCAGATCTCGGGGGAGTACGCCATGATCGAGGCGGCGGCCGGGAACGGCTGGATCGACCGCCGGGCAGCCATCACGGAGTCGGTCCTGGGCATCCGCCGCGCAGGGGCCAACATGGTCCTCACGTATTGGGCGAGCGAGCTGGCCGGCTGGCTGAAGGAATCCTGATGAGCGAGACGCCGGAGGATTCTTCCACGCGGGATTCTTCCGCCCAGGCGGGTCCCACCGAACCGGTTGGGCCCGGCCGGATCCTGCTGGGGGTCAACACCTTCGGGGATACCGGAACCGGGGCGGACGGGCGTCCGGTGCCGCACGCCCAGGTACTGCGGCAGCTGCTTGAACAAGCGGAGCTGTCTGACGCCGTCGGACTTCACGCCTTCGCCGTGGGGGAGCACCACCGCCGGGATTTTGCGGTCTCCGCGCCCGAGGTCTTTCTGGCGGCCGCCGCCGCGCGGACCCAGCAGATCAGGCTCGGGTCCGCCGTCACGGTGCTGAGCTCCGACGATCCCATCCGGGTGTTCCAGCGCTTCGCGACGCTGGATGCGCTCTCCAACGGGCGGGCTGAAGTGATGCTGGGCCGGGGCTCGTTCATCGAATCCTTTCCGCTGTTCGGCTTCGACCTGGCGGACTATGACGCCCTTTTCGAGGAAAAGCTTGAGCTGTTCGACAAGGTCCGCGCGCAGAAGCCCGTGCACTGGGAGGGCCGCACCCGGCCGGCGCTGAGTGGGCTGAACGTTTATCCGCATCTTGAAGGCCACCTCCTGCCGACATGGATCGGCGTGGGCGGCACACCGGAATCGGTACTGCGCTGTGCCGAGTACGGCTACCCCATCATCTTTGCCATCATCGGTGGCCAGCCCAGGTCCTTCGCGCCGCTGGCCAACCTCTACCGGGAGGCCATGGCCAAGTACGGCCATTCCCTGCAGCAGATGGCCACGCACTCGCCGGGGCACGTGGCCGCCACCGATGAGGAAGCACGTGAGGAATACTTCCCGCACTGGCTCGAACTCCGGAACCGGATCGGCGCCGAACGCGGCTGGGGCCCGGCGAGCCGCGGCGAATTCGACGCAATGTGCACACCGGAAGGGGCCTTGTACGTCGGCTCGCCCGAAACCGTGGCGCAGAAGATCGTGAGGCTGAAACACAACCTCGGTGTGGACCGTTTCGATCTCAAGTACAGCAGCGGATCCCTGCCGCACGCCGCCATGATGCGCTCCATTGAGCTGCTGGGCACGGCCGTGGCACCCCGCGTCAACGAACTCCTGAAAGAATGGGACGCATGACTTCCACCATGCCTCACAATGAGGAACTCTTCGACCGCGCCCGCCAGCTGATGCCGGGCGGCGTGAACTCCCCTGTCCGTGCGTTCGGCTCCGTGGGCGGAACCCCGCGGTTCATGGTCTCGGCCAAGGGCCCGTACCTGACGGATGCCGACGGCAACGAGTACGTGGACCTGGTCTGCTCCTGGGGCCCGGCGCTGCTCGGCCATGCCCACCCGGCCGTCCTCGAGGCCGTGCACGCAGCGGTGGACCGCGGGCTGTCCTTCGGCGCGTCCACCCCGGACGAGGCCAACCTGGCGGCAATCGTCAAGGAACGCGTTTCCGCGGTGGAGCGGATCCGGATGGTGTCCACCGGCACGGAGGCCACCATGACGGCCATCCGGCTGGCCCGTGGCTTCACCGGCCGCAACCTCGTGATCAAGTTCGCGGGCTGCTACCACGGCCACCTGGACGGCCTGCTCGCCTCAGCCGGCTCTGGCGTGGCCACGCTGGCCCTGCCCGGCTCTGCCGGGGTCACGGCGGCCACGGCCGCCGAAACACTGGTCCTGCCGTACAACGACCTCGGCGCCGTCGAGGCCGCCTTCGCCGAGCACGGCCCCAACATCGCTGCCGTGATCACCGAAGCGGCGCCCGCCAACATGGGCGTGGTCACCCCGGGCGAGGGCTTCAACGCCGGACTGTCCCGCATCACGGCCGCCCACGGCGCGCTGCTGATCGTGGACGAGGTCCTCACCGGCTTCCGCACCGGCTACGCCGGCTACTGGGGCCTGACGGGCGGCGCCGCGGATGCCACGGAACAGTGGACCCCTGACCTGCTCACCTGCGGAAAGGTCATCGGCGGGGGCATGCCGACGGCGGCCCTCGGCGGCCGTGCGGACGTCATGGACTACCTCGCGCCGATCGGCCCGGTCTACCAGGCCGGCACGCTCTCCGGCAACCCGGTGGCCATGGCCGCCGGCGTGGCCACCCTCACGCACGCCACCCGCGATGTCTACTCGTTCGTCGATGCACGGTCGCTTGAGCTGTCCTCGGCCCTGTCCTCTGCACTGGACACAGCCGGCGTGGACCACTCGATCCAGCGCGCCGGAAACCTGTTCTCGGTGGCCTTCGGCACGTCGGAGCACGGCGTCCACAACTACAGCGACGCCCAGAAGCAGGACGTGTTCCGGTACGCGCCGTTCTTCCACTCCATGCTGGACTCCGGCGTCTACCTCCCGCCGTCGGTCTTTGAGGCCTGGTTCCTCTCGGCCGCACACGACGACGCCGCCATGAACCGGATCTTCGACGCCCTGCCGGCCGCCGCGCAGGCGGCCGCCGCAGCGAAGGCCTGACCCGCCGTCGTCCGTCCTGGTGCTGGCCACCAGGACGGCCGGGCGGCAACAAAAAAACTCCGGACCCGCGAAGGCGGGTGCCGGAGCTTTTTGTCGTCTCCCGATGTAGCGGGCAGACGCGGCTTCCTAGAAAGCCGGGGTCACATCACCGTTGGGCCATTCCTTCTCGATGAAGGCCTTGACCTCGGGGGAGTGGAGGAGTTCGTCCAGCTTCTTGATGCGGGCGTCGTCCTTCGACTCCTCCCGCCAGGCCAGGAAGTTGGCGTACGGGTTGTTCTCGGTCGACTCAACAGCCAGCGCGTCCTTGGTGCTGAGGCCCGCCTTGAGGATGAAGTTGCCGTTGATGAGCGCCAGGTCCACGGAGGGATCCTTGAGGTCGTTGATCAGCAGTTCCGGCTGATTCTCGGAGAACTTGAGCTTCTTGGGGTTCTGCTCATCGGTCAGGGCGATCACGGAGCTGTCGTCCTTGATGTCCTTGACCAGGCCGGCCTTTTCGAGGACACGGAGGGCGCGGACCTGGTTGGAGGGATCGTTGGTGATGGCGATCTTCGCGCCCTCCTTGATCTCGCTGATGTCCTTGACCTTCTCGGAGAAGGCGGCGTACGGCTCGATGTGGACGCCCTCGCCGTGGCCGAACTTGTAGCCCTTGGTCTTGACCTGGTCGTCGAACCACGGCTTGTGCTGGTAGTAGTTGGTGTCCAGCGAGCCGTCGCTCAGCGCGGTGTTGGGCGTCTGGTAGTCCTCGATCTCCTTGATGTCCAGCTTGAGGCCGGCTTTCGGGGCGAGGTCCTGGTTGATGAATTCCAGGATCTTGGCCTGCGGCACCGGGCTCGCGCCGACGCTGAGCGTCGCGGGCTTGGCCGGATCCAGCGTCTGGGTCTCGGCGCTGGGGGCGGACGAACCGCCGCATGCGGTCAGCGTCAGGGCGGTGACGATGCCCGTCGCCAGGAGGGTGAGTGATTTACGCATCGGATGCGTTCCTTTCGAAATAGCCTGGAGCCCGACGGCGGTGCCGGGGGATCCGGTTCAGAGGCAGTGAGCGGCTACTCGCTGCGTTGAAGATTCGGCGGTGGCCCGCCGTCCGGCGGGTTGTCCCCGTCCTAGCGGTGGTCAAGGCTCCGGGAGATCCATTCACCTGTCAGCTGGATGACCTGCACCAGCACGATGATGAGCACAATGGTGACGAGCATGACCGTGACGTCGAAACGCTGGAACCCGTAGTTGTACGCGAGCTTTCCCAGTCCGCCACCGCCGACCAGGCCGGCCATGGCACTGTAGCCCACCAGGGTCACCACCGTGGTGGTTGCGGCCGCGACAAGGGCGGGCAGGGATTCGGGCAGCATCACCTTGTTGATGACCTGCATCCTCGTGGAGCCCATGACCTGTGCGGCATCAATCTTGCCGTGGTGGACATCCCGCAGGCACGCTTCGACGAGACGGGCGAAGAACGGAATGGTGCCGATGGACAGCGAAACGGACGCTGCGACCGGTCCAAGGCTCGTGCCCACCAGCAGCCGGGCCAGCGGGATCAAGGCAACCATCAGGATTGCGAACGGGATGGAGCGCGTGATGTTGACGACGATGTCGCTGACGATCCGGTTCACCACGGGCATGGGGCGGAGCCCGCCCGGTGCCGTGGCATGCAGGAAGACGCCGAGCGGCAGCCCGACCAGCACAGTGAAGAAGCCGGAGATCCCCACCATCTGGAGGGTTTCGACGATCGCTTCCGGAAGTGCCTTGGCCAGGACGGGGTTGCTGAAGATGTCGTTCACTTGGAGTCTCCCGTCTCGACGGCGAAGTCAGCCGTGTCTGAGGCGAAGTCCGACTCGTCGGACCGGTCGGCGGCGTCCGCCAGTTTCGCGCTGATGCCGCGGTCGCGGAGGTACCCCAGCACAGCGTCGTAGTCCGCGTGGTCAGCCAACTGGACCCGCAGGTGCCCGAACTGCTGTCCGCCGAGCGTCTCCACGCTCCCGGCGAGGACGTTCAGGTCGATGTCGAAATGCCGCGCGACGCTCGTGAGCACGGGTTCCTTGGCGCTTTCGCCGGAAAACAGGATCTCCAGCACGGGGCCGGACTGGAGGGCTCCCTTGATCGGTTCCGACGCCGGCAGGGGCAGGAGCGCCCGAGCGAGTTTGCTGTCGAGTTCCGCGGCGACGTCGGCGAGTTCGCCGGCTTCGACCACGCGGCCCTTGGCCAGGAGGGACACCGATCCGCACACACGCTTCACGACGTGCATCTCATGGGTGATGATCAGGACGGTGAGCTGCAGCCGCCGGGTCAGGTCCTGGATGAGGTCCAAGATCTCGTCGGTGGTGGCCGGGTCGAGCGCTGACGTCGGCTCATCGCAGAGCAGGACGTCGGGGTCGGACGCGAGTGCCCGGGCGATGCCCACGCGCTGGCGCTGGCCACCGGACAGCTGTGACGGATAGGCGTTTTCGAAACCCTCCAGGCCCACGAGCTTCAGGAGTTCCGCCACCTTCGTCCGGACCGTGTCCTTCGGTGTCTTGACGAGCTCCAAGGGATGCGCGACATTGCCTGCCGCGGTCCGGGAATCCATCAGGTTGGCGTGCTGGAACACCATGCCGATCCGGCGTCGGGCCGCACGGATCTCGGAGTCCCTGACGGAACTCAGTTCCGTGCCATCAATGTTCACAGAGCCGGACGTGGGGCGGTCCAAGAGGGTCAGGCACCGGACCAGCGTGGACTTACCGGCCCCTGAATGGCCGATGATGCCGTGGATGGAGCCTTTGGGGACGGAAAGGGAGACCCCGTCGAGGGCCACCACTTCCTTTTTCCCCTGACGATAGACCTTGCGCAGGTCTGTAACTGTGATCATTTATCCTCAGGCGGTAGGGGCCGGGCAGGGCATAGCACAAGCGCGCTTCTGAACTAAATTATGTCAGCGCTGGGATATGGCAGCCAGTTCCGAAGATTCTTCGGCGTTCACACATGTTCGTCGCATGATCGGGAGCGTTCCTGCGGCGCTGGCCGTGAGATGCTCAGTGTATCGGCGGGTCCGTGAATCGCAGCCGGACGCTCTGGGTCCCGCGCCTGCCCCGGGCGCTGTGATCTTTGTCCCAGCCGCCGGGCGGAATGGGGCTAAAAGTCGCCCCGGCTGGCATCTTCCGGAGGCAGGACGGGCCAGTCGCCCTCGATAACCGCTGCCGGTTTGGTCTTGCGGAGGTATTGCTGGAAGTCCGCCGCCTGGCTGACGGCCCAGTCGACCTGCAGCTGGTGCAGCTGGCCGGCCGGAAGCTTCAGCTTCGGGAACTTGCCGGCCATCGCGTCCAGCATCCGGAGCGTGGCCAAGGCATCGGCGGCGGAGGTGTGGGCGTTTTCGAGGTCAACGCCGTATTCCTCGCAGAGGGCTGTGAGGGTGCGTTTGCCCTTGCGGTAGCGGTCCACCTGCTTGTTCATGATGTACGGATCGAGAACGGGAAACCTGCTGAGCTGAGGGACGCCGTAGCGGGCGGATTCGGCCGCCAGAACGGTGAAGTCATAGCTGGCGTTGAAAGCGATCACCGGCACCCCCGTGTCAAAGAGCTGCTGCAGGACGGCGGCGACTTCCCGGGTGACCTCCGCAGCCGGCCGGCCGTTGCTGCGCGCGTGCTCGGTGGTGATCCCGTGAATGTCACTGGCCTCGGTCGGGATCTCGACCCCGGGGTCCGCCAGCCACTCATGTTCCTGGATGACACCCCCTGCTGCGTCCACCACGGTCACGGACGCCGTCACGATCCGGGCGGCGCGGGAATTCCGGCCCGTCGTTTCGAGGTCGAAGGCGGCGCGGGGGAGGGTGTTCCAAGTGCTCATGGGACCCACGCTACCGGGTGGCACCGACAGTTTTTTGCACGTGCCGTGCGTGTCCGTGCCGTGCGTGTACGCGGGGCGGGCTGCCGCCTGATCCGTGGTCTTCGGCGCGGAGGGCCCACCGATAGTCTGAAGCCATGCGGACGGAGTATGTTGAGGCGGTGCTGGCTGTGGTGGAACTCATACCGGCCGGCTCGGCCGTCGCGTACGGGGATGTCGCAGAACTGATCGGGTCCGGGGGGCCGCGGCAAGTAGGTTCGGTCATGAGCCACTATGGCAGCGGAGTGCCCTGGTGGCGCGTGCTGAGGGCAAACGGCCAGGCCCCGGAGGGCCTGGAAGCTGAAGCGCTGCGGTACTACGTGCAGGAGGGCACACCGCTGCGAGGTGACTTCCAGCGCTTTGCCAGGACAGGGGAGGGCCGCTGGCGCGTTGACTTGGCGGCCGCCCGGTGGGCGCCGTCCGACGCTGACTTCGACACCCTGGATGCCATCGCCGAACGGCTGGAAGCGTCGCTGCGTAAATTGTCAGCGGCAAATGATGGAATGGCTGAGTGACCGCATCTATCCAGCAGACCGCCGACCTGTTCCCGGGCGCCCCGTTCCCAGACGCCCCCTTCCCCGAGGCAACGGAGCACCGGGAGTCCTACGCAGCATCCCAGCCGCTCGCCGGCACCGGTCTCCGCCTCTTGCCGCCGCGCCAGGTCCACAGCGCCGTTCCATTGCTTTCCGAAGACCAGGTCGCGGCGGTGGAAGTACCGCGAGGTTCTGGTCCCGTGCTGGTTCCCGGAGCGCCTGGCACGGGTAAGTCGACCGTCCTTATCGAAGCGGCAGTCCGACGCGTCGAGATGAACGCTGCGGACCCGGAGCGGATCCTGATTCTTGCCCCGGGCAGGCTGGCCGCGGACACCCTGCGTGACCGCTTCACGGCACGGCTTAACCGCAGCCTGAGCACCACTCCCGCGCGGACCTGGGCGTCCTACGCCTTCGATCTGATCCGGCGCGCCAAGGCGGAGGGGATTTTGCCGCTGCCGCGTGCACCGCGCCTGCTGTCCGGCCCGGAACAGGACCTCATCATCAAGGAGTTGTTGGACGGCCATGCACTCCCCGGGCTGGGCCTGCCCTGGCCCGCCGACCTGAACGCCGCCCTGCCCACCCGCGGTTTTCGGCAGGAAGTGCGGCAACTGTTCGACCGGATCATTGAATCCGGCCGAACGCCCTCTGACCTGGAACGCCTCGGGCATGAGTGCGGCAGGCCGGACTGGATCGCAGCCGCTGCCCTGTATGCCGAATACCGCGATGTCCTGGACCTCCGCATGCCCGAGGCCTTTGATCCGGCCGGCATCATCACGGCTGCGCGGCAGCTGTTCCAAGATTCCCCCGATTTCCTGGCAGCCGAGCGGGAACGCCTCCAGCTGATCCTTGTCGACGATGTTCATGAAGCCAATCCAGCGGTCTTCGAGCTGTTGGCCGACATTGCCGGCGGCAAGGATGTTTTTGTCACATCCTCCCCGGACACCGTCGTCCAGGGGTTCAGGGGCGCACGGCCGGACCTTGTCGCAGAGCTGCCGCGCCTCCTGGCGGGCAGTGACGGCGGCGTTGTGGAGCGGCCACTGCGGTATTCACACCGGCACCAGCCGGCCGTGGCACAGGCCTGGATGGGGGTGGCCAGCCGGATCGCCCTGCGGGCGGGCGGTCAGCTCGCGCGGCGTCTCGATGCACCCGACACCGGTCAACGCCGAGGTGGGGAACCGGCTGGGCAAGCACGTCGGAGCACCGGAGGAACCGTCGAGGCGCACCTGTTGCCTTCGGCGGTTCACGAGCTGCGGTATGTGGCCCAACGGATCCTCGAAGCCCAGATAAACGATGGCCGCGAACTCGGGGACATGGCTGTGATTGTCCGCAACGGCGGCCAGCTCAGCCAGCTCCAACGCTATCTGTCCGGCCAGGGCATTCCAGTGCGGATTCCCGTGGCGGAGTCCGCCGTCAGGGACGAAGTTGCCGTGCGCCCGCTGCTCGACGCCTACGCTGTTGCCCTTGACCCAGACCTGCTGACACCGGAATTCGCGGTGTCGCTGTTGACCTCGCGAATCGGCGGAGCCACCTCCCTGGAACTTCGCAGGCTTCGCCAGTCGCTGCGCCGGGAGGAAATCCTCGGCGGCGGCGGGCGCTCGAGCGACTCCCTGCTGGTGGAGGCACTCACCGAGCCCGGCGCGCTCGCCTCCCTGGGCATCGAAGGCCGGTCGGCCCGTCGTGTCGCGAGGATGATCGACGCGGGGCGCCGTGCAGCAGCCGAGGCCGGTGCGAACGCCGAGACCGTGCTGTGGGCCCTGTGGAGTTCCACCGGCCTGGCAGGGTCCTGGACGGCGGCGGCACTGTCCGGCGGGCTCGTGGGCGCGAGGGCGGACCGCGACCTGGACGCCATGATGGCGCTGTTCCACACGGCCGAGCGCTACGTCGACCAGATGCCGGGTTCCGGCCCGGGACAGTTCCTTGAGTACTTGCTCAGCCAGGAGCTGCCAATGGACACACTGGCGGCGCGTGCGCAGGTCGATGACGCTGTGGAACTGATGACACCTGCCAGCGCTGCCGGAAGGGAGTGGCCAGTTGTCATCGTGGCAGGACTTCAGGAAGGCGTCTGGCCGAATACCCGGCTGCGCGGCGAGCTGCTGGGCAGCACCCTGTTTGCCGACGCCGTGGAACATGGCGTGGAGTATGCGCTCCAGCTTGACCCGCTGAGCCGGCTGCGCGAGATCAGGTACGACGAACTGCGCAGCTTCTCGACAGCGGTGTCACGTGCCAGGGAAATCCTGATTTGCACGGCCGTGGCCTCGGAGGATGAACAGCCGTCCTCGTTCCTGGACTACGTCGCTCCGCTGCGGCCTGACCAGGACGGGAGGGGATTCACCTCCGTGGAGCGGCCACTGACGCTCCGGGCACTGGTGGCGGAACTCCGCCAGTACGCCCAGCTCGACGGAAGGTTTCCTGCGGAGTCTGACGAGGCCGTTAAGGTTCTTGCACGCCTCGCAACCGCAGATCCTCCGGTTCCCGGGGCACACCCGCATGCCTGGTGGGGGCTGGCACCCCTGACGTCCGAGGAACAAATTGTGCCGCCGGGCGGCACCGTCTACGTGTCGCCCTCGAAGGTGGAGACCGTCCACAAATCGCCCCTGGACTGGTTCATCCAGGCCGCCGGCGGCGAGGCAGCCACCGACTTCTCCAGGAGCCTGGGCACGCTGGTGCACTCCATCGCCCAGGACATTCCGGACGGTTCGGGCGCCGAATACGTCGCCGAGCTCGTCCGCCGCTGGCCCGCCCTGGGGATGAAGGACAACTGGGAAGGAAAACTGGACTTCCAGCGGGCTGAATCCATGGTGCGCAAACTTGCGCAGTACATCCTGGTCATGCGCAGCGAAGGCCGGCGGCTGGCCGGTGTGGAGCAGGACTTCGAGGTGCAGCTGACGCGGACCGAGGATGGGCCTGATGCTGACGAGGACGCCCGTTCCGCCGTACTTCGCGGCCAGGTGGACCGGCTGGAAATCGACTCGCAGGGACGGCTGGTGATCGTTGACCTCAAGACCGGCAAGCGGCAGCCGGGGAAAGCCGACCTCGGCCGGCACCCGCAACTCGGCGCCTACCAGGCGGCGGTCCTGGCGGGGGGATTCGACGGGCCGGGTCTTCCCGCCGGCGCCCAGCCGGGAGGGGCCGTGCTGGCGCAGCTGGGCACCACGGCGAAGAGCCCCGGGGTCCAGCACCAGGATCCGCTGGACGCCGGGGACAACTGGGCGATGGATATGGTCAAGGAGGCCGCGGACGTCATGTCCGGACGTGAATTCGAAGCACGGCACGATCCCTCGAAGGGCGGCTTCGGCGGCCACGGCTGCAGGCTTCCGGAAGTCTGCCCCCTCTGTGCCCGGGGGAAGCAGGTCACAGAATGAGCGCCCTCCCCGAACTCCCTGTCCCCAGGTTCAGCCCGGAGGAACTCTCCGGCCTGCTCGGGGAGAAGAACCTGCCCACGGCGGAACAATCGGCCATCATCTCCTCGCCGCTGACCCCGCGGCTGGTGATTGCCGGTGCCGGGTCGGGCAAGACCGCCACCATGGCGGACCGTGTTGTCTGGCTGGTCGCCAACGGCTGGGTCAAACCCGAGGAAGTCCTCGGCGTCACCTTTACCCGGAAGGCCGCCGGAGAATTGGCGAGCCGCATCCGGGCCAAGCTTGGTTCGTTGCAGCGGATCGCGGCAGCCGACACGGACCACTCGGTCTTTCCGGCCGGAATCCTCAGCACGGACGCCCTGGAACCGAAGGTGTCCACCTACCACTCCTTTGCCAGCGGCATCGTGTCTGACTACGGCCTGCGGCTGGGCATCGAGCGCGACGTCGTCCTGCTGGGCGGTGCCCAGGCCTGGCAGCTGGCCAGCGAAGTCGTCGAATCGTTCGACGGCGAATATTCCCACTTCCGGGTGGCCAAGTCCACGCTCGTCAAGGCCGTCATCCAGCTCGCGGGTGAATGCGCTGAGCACCTCCGGGAACCGGCGGAGGTCCACGACTGGCTGATGGAGCGGCTTGCCGGCTTCGAAGGCCTTCCGTACCTTGACGGCGCGAAGAAGAACCCTACACAGGCGGCCGCCGAGCTCGGCGCAATGCTGGGGACGCGGGCCAGCGTGGCCGACCTCGTGGGCCGCTACTCCGAGGCCAAGAGGGCGCGGGGCGCACTCGACTTCGGAGACCTCGTCGCCCTCGCCGCGAAAGTGTCCCGGGAGGTCCCGCTCGCCGCGGACATGGAGCGGCAGCGGTACAGGGTGGTGCTGCTGGACGAGTTCCAGGACACATCGCACGCGCAGCTGGTCCTCTTCTCGAGGCTCTTCGGCGACGGGCATGCTGTCACTGCCGTGGGTGACCCCAACCAGTCCATCTACGGGTTCCGCGGCGCGTCAGCCGGCCAGCTGTTCCACTTCGTCAGCGAATTCCCCGTCAAAGTCGCGGGGCAGGCACCAGGAGCCGCCGCCCGGTTTAGCCCGGCCCCCGTCTCCTACCTGACCACGGCGTGGCGGAACGGGCGCAACATTCTCGCGGCGGCCAACGTCATTTCGGCGCCGTTGAGCGCCGCGGCTGCGGCTGCAGGACCCGCCGGCCAGCGGACGTCGGCGGCAGCCGTCGAGGTTCCGCCGCTGCAGCCCAGCCCGGCCGCATCCCAGGGACGGGTGGTCATGGGACGGTTCGACACGGATGAAAAGGAAGCGGCAGCGATTGCCCGGGACCTCCTGAAGTTCCGGGTGACCGATTTCGAAAAGCAGTCCGCCGGCGTGCCCGTCCCGCCTGCCATGGCGGTGCTGTGCCGCCGGCGGGCCCAGTTCGAGTGCATCCGAAAGGAATTCGACGCCAACGGGATCCCCTACGAGATCGTGGGACTCGGCGGCCTGCTGGACACTCCGGAAATCGTCGACCTCGTCTCGACACTGCGTGTCCTCGCCGATCCTGCTCGGTCAGACTCCCTGATGCGGCTCCTGGCCGGAGCCAGATGGCGGATCGGTCCCGCAGACCTCATGGCGTTCCGTGACTGGTCCTCCTATCTCGCGCGCCGGCGCGGCCAGAATGCCGCCGACGCTGCCATCGCGGACGAGGAGCCGGGGTCCGCCGATAACGTCGTCATCGAGGGGGACCTGACAGACGCCTCGAGCCTCGTCGAAGCCCTGGACTGGCTGCCCAGGGACGGCTGGACGTCCGCGCATGGGCGAAGCCTGACGGCAGCGGCCTTGGAACGCCTGCACAGGCTGGCCACCGAGCTGCGGCACCTGCGTGCGCTCATCGGGGACGACCTCACCACCCTGCTCGGCGAGGTGGAACGCGCCATGCTGCTGGACATTGAGGTCGCTGCCCGGCCCGGACTCAGCATCCACCAGGCCAGGCGGAACCTTGACGCCTTCCAGGACGCCGCTGCAGGCTTCCTGCAGACCTCCCACCGCGTGGACATCCTCGCCTTCCTCTCCTGGCTCGAAGCGGCGGCAGCAGAAGAGGGCGGCCTCGATGTACCGCCGTCCGACGTCAACCATGAGGCAGTCCAGCTGCTCACCGTCCACGCCTCCAAGGGACTCGAGTGGGACGTCGTCTTCGTGCCAGGCCTGAACTCCGGGGCTTTTCCGAGCAGCCGTGACTCCCGGTGGAGCAGCGGTTCGGCCGCCCTGCCCTGGCCGCTCCGCGGCGACCGCGCCGACCTTCCCCAGTGGGATCTGGACCAGCCGGACCAAAAGGGGTGGCTCGACGCCGAGAAAGACTTCAAGGCGGCCGTGCAGGCACACGGCGAAGCCGAAGAACGGCGGCTCGCCTACGTGGCGTACACGAGGGCAAAGCACGTGCTGTGGATATCCAGCGTCGCCTGGGTCGGTGCCCGCGGGGGAATGGCCGAGATGTCGCCGTTCCTGGCCGAGCTTGCGCCCTTGGCGGGCGTTGGCGAATCGGCAGGCACAACAACGGCAGGCGGCGCCGCGGCGGAAATCCATCCCGACTCCGTGGAGGAGGCCGCGCTGCCGCAGGAAAGCCCCCTGACGCGCGACCTGGAAGTGGCCGCGTGGCCGTACGATCCCCTGGAGGGGCCTGTTGACCCGCGCACGGGCAAGCGGCTCCGGCTTGTCCCGGGACGGCGCACCGCAATGGACCGCGCGGCCTCCCGGCTGCTGCAGGAAATTGCCCTCCAGCGTTCCCAGGCCGCCCAGGGCGCACCCGAGGAGGAGCCGGCGGGCGGCAACACCCGGGTGCTCCGGCCCGTGGCTGCCGACTGGTCGCGGGAGGCTGCCCTCCTGCTCGAGCGCCGCGCCCGCCGGGCAAGCAGCCGCGATGTGCATCTGCCGGGACACATTTCCGCGTCCACGCTGGTTGCCCTTGACGAGGACCCCGCAGCAGTGCTGCAGCGGCTCAGGCGTCCCATCCCGCGGGAACCCGGAATGTCCGCCCGAAAAGGCACGGCGTTCCACGCGTGGGTGGAGGAGTACTTCGGGACGTCCGGCATGCTGGACATCGACGAAGCCCCGGGATCCGATGACCATATTGACGAGGCGTACGGCCTTGAGGACATGGTTGCCACGTTCAAGGAATCCGAATGGGCGCACCGGTCGCCCGCCCACGTCGAAGTGCCAGTCGAAACCAGGATCGGCGACGTCGTGGTCCGCGGCCGTATCGACGCCGTGTTCCGTGACGCCGACGGCGGCTGGGATCTCGTTGACTGGAAGACCGGACGCCGGCCCTCGGCGGGCCAGCTGAAAACCAAGAGCGTCCAGCTTGCGGTATATCGGCTTGCCTGGGCCAGGCTCAAGGACGTTCCGGTTGACGACGTTCGAGCCGCCTTCTACTACGTGGCTGACAACCAAGTGGTGCGCCCGCACGACCTCGCTTCCGGCGATGAACTTGAGTCCATCGTGGCGTCCGCCCTCGCCGATCCGGCGGGGTAGGCCAGCGGCAGGTGCTCCGGCGGAGACGGCGGTGCCGGGCCCTGCCCGGCACCGCCCTCACGTGGCCTTGGAGTCGACGATCGTGAGTGCCGTGGTGGACGTGTCGTCCGCCGAGAGCGCGGGCCGCTGCCCTGCTGTGCTGTCTGGCGCTGCAGCGTTCTCTGGCGTTGCCGCGCTGTCGGGATCGGCTGCGTTGTCGGGCCCTGCCGGGCCGTCAGGCACTGCCGGGCTGTGCTGGCCGGGTTCCTCGACGGGAATGGGCGCAACGTGCACCGCGGGCAACTGCCCCGAGAAATTAGGGGTGGAAACATCGGTGGCGGCGACATCAGTGCCGGAAAGAGCGGCGTCGGCTGCGGCCGGAACCGGGATGGGTTGGACGGAGACTGCGCCCGGTCGAGCCGTTACCGGACCGTCAGCCCTCTGCCCTTCAGCCCCCTGCCCGGGAGCGACGGCGGGCGGACCTGCCGGCGCGGGCGGCACCGACGGCTGCGGCAGGGGCTCCACACTGATCGGCTGTCCGCCGTGCTCGGCGATGTCGTCCGCCAGCGTGTTGAGCATGGATTCCGCTTCGGCGATCATGCCGCGGTCGTCAGCCGCGATCCCCTTGACAAGGTATTGGGCCAGTGCGAATTCCGCCGAGAGAGCCGCCCGCCGCAGCAGGTGGTTGTCCGGGGCGTCCCGGCGTTGCTCCGTGTAGTGGCGCACCACCGCATCCACGAAGTCCTGCTCGTTGGACGCGACGAGCCACGCAAGGTCATCGGCGGGATCGCCGATCCGCAGGTCCGTCCAGCCGGTGACGGCAGTGACCCGGTCCTTTTCGACCAGCAGATTGTCCTCGTGCAGGTCGCCGTGCACCACACAGGGATTGAATCGCCACAGCGAGACGTCTTCCATGGCGTGTTCCCAGCGGCGGAGGAGCAGCGGCGGGATTTTTCCTGTGGTTGCCGCCATGTCGAGTTCATTGAGCCTGCGTTGCCTGAACTCATTCGGTGTGTAGCTGGGCAGGTCGGCATTGCTGACCAGCGCACGGGGAAGGTCATGGATGGCCGCCAGCGCGGTGCCGATCTCCCTGGCGAGCTCCTGCGATCCGGCGGTAAGCTCCTCGACCGTGCGCGTGGCGCCGTTCAGGTGGGAATACACAAACGTGGTCAGGTTCTCCTGCCGGACCGTTCCGGCCACCGTCGGCATCAGAAAAGGCAGCTCGGCACGGATAGCCGGGGCGAAAGCGCGGAGCACCAGGAACTCCGTCTCGAGCCGGGTGCTGGCCTCCGCGTGCCGCGGCGAACGGACCCGCCAGCGCTTGCCTTCGGAATCAAGGAGGAGGGCCGAGTCGAAGTCCGCGGGGTCGTCCGGGGCGGAACTCACTGCGGTCGGGCTCAGTCCGGGGACTGCCGCGGTTGCCACAGCTGCCAGTTCGATCGGTTCTCTTCTCACGCTTCCACGGTAGATTGACTCGCGTCCAAGACAACGATGTGTCCCGGCGAGTCTTGAGATCCGGCGGAAATAACAGCGTTCCGGAGCGGGTGCGGGTTCCCGGAACCGCCTGGGGAAATGTGAATTGTCACCCCGAGTCAGTACGGTGGATACATGAGTCATGCGGAGGCCGCTGCGCCGGTCATTCAGCCACCCGGCACGGCGCGGCAAAATCACCTGCCAGCGGGTGATCTGCCCGCGAATCACCTGTTCGACACCGTGCTTCCCGTGCATCCCGCCCTCGTGAACCGCGGGTCCGTGGAGCGGATGGAACCGGGCCTTGTCGACGAACTGCTGGCATCGGGCCAGGCAAAGGCCATGGTGCTCTCCGGACGGCAGGCCCTTGTCCATGACGATGCACTGGTGCTGGCGGATGCCACTCAGCTGCGGGGACGGCTTCAGGACGTGGACTCGGGGCCATCGCTCGTCGTCTACCTCGGGGCAGCCCTCAGTTCCAGCGCGCTGCCGGAGGGGACCAGGATCCTCCTTTTCATCCTGCCCGCACCGGTGGATCCCGGCACCGCGGGACTGCCCGCGGATGCCTCATGGGAGGGCTTCCGGGATGTCGCTGCCCGGCTGGACCCCACCCACACGGCCCTCTTTGTCGAGGCCAGCGCCATAGCCAACTGGCATGCCACCCATACGCATTGCCCCAGATGCGGCACGCCCACCAACGTCGAGGCGGGCGGCTGGGTCAGGCGCTGTCCTGATGACAACTCCGAGCACTATCCCCGCACGGATCCCGCGATCATCGTCACCGTGGTGGGCCCGGACGGCCGCCTGCTGCTCGGCGGCGGAGGGCCCCTCGACGCCAAGAATTACTCCACGCTGGCGGGATTCGTGGAACCAGGGGAGTCCCTTGAGCAGGCGGTGGTCCGCGAAATCCACGAGGAAGTGGGCGTGCGGGTCAAGGCGTGCCAGTACCTCGGCTCCCAGTCCTGGCCGTTCCCCGCCTCCCTCATGCTCGGCTTCACCGCCGTCACTGATGACACGGAGGCACAGCCCGACGGCGTCGAGGTCACCCGTGCGCGCTGGTTCAGCCGGGACGAACTCCAAGCGGCCGTGCTGAGCGGGGAGATCGTCATTTCCACCAGACTGTCCATCGCCCGGTCCCTCATTGAGCACTGGTACGGCGGGGTCATCCAGGACCGGCCAGCAGACGAGTGACGCTGGGAACAGCGCCAGGGCAGCTTGCTGCCCCTATCGCCGTCGCCCGTCACCGGCGCGGTACACCATCCCTCCTTCCTACTGAGCAGCAGACGTGACTATAGAAATTCCTGACGGCAATGCCTCCCTGGAGGACCGCATCCTGGGCGGCCTCGATGCCGAGCAACGTGAGGTGGCCAGCACCCTCACCGGACCGCTGTGCGTCCTTGCCGGCGCCGGCACCGGCAAGACCCGCGCCATCACGCACCGGATCGCCTACGGCGTACACTCCGGGGTCTACAGTCCGCAGCGGCTCCTGGCCGTGACGTTCACCGCCCGGGCCGCGGCCGAAATGCGCAGCCGGCTGCGCGACTTGGGCGTAGGCAACGTCCAGGCCCGGACCTTCCATGCCGCGGCGCTGCGCCAGCTTCAGTTCTTCTGGCCCCAGGCAGTGGGCGGCACGCTGCCGAACCTGCTGGACCACAAGGCGCAGATGATTGCCGAGGCAGCCCGCAGGCTGCGCCTGAGCACGGACCGGGCTTCCATCCGGGACCTGGCCTCCGAGATCGAGTGGGCCAAGGTTTCCATGCTCACGCCGGCCAACTACCTTGAGAATGCCCAGGACCGGGGAAACCCGGGCGGCTTTGACCTCACCGCCGTCGCAAGGGTGTTCCAGTCCTACGAGGACGTCAAAACCGACCGCAACGTGATCGACTTCGAAGACGTCCTCCTGATCACCGTCGGCATCCTACAGGAGGACCCCAAGGTGGCTGCCACGGTGCGGGAGCAGTACCGGCACTTTGTGGTCGATGAATACCAGGACGTCTCGCCCCTCCAGCAGCGGCTCCTCGAGCTCTGGCTGGGCGGCCGGGACGAGCTGTGCGTGGTGGGCGACGCGAGCCAGACCATCTATTCCTTCACAGGCGCATCGCCCAAGCACCTCTTGGGGTTCAAGGCCATGTACCCCAAGGCCAACGTGGTGAAGCTGATCCGTGATTACCGCTCCACGCCGCAGGTCGTCCAGCTGGCCAACGACCTCCTCGCGGGCCGTCGCAGCGGCGGGCCGGTCGCTGACGCCGCCTGGGCGGCGCCGCTGAAGCTGGTTGCCCAGCGGGACGCAGGCCCCCTGCCGCAGTTCACCGAGTGCTCGGACGACGAAGCCGAGGCCGCGACGGTGGCGCAAAAGATCCGGGCACTGCTGGATGCCGGTGTTCCGGCGAGTGAAATCGCGGTCCTTTTCCGCACCAACGGGCAGTCGGAGGCCTACGAGCAGGCCCTGGCCTCGGCGGGCATCGGCTACCAGTTGCGCGGCGGCGAGCGCTTTTTCGCGCGCAAGGAGGTCCGCGACGCCATCCTGCAGCTGCGGGCGGCCACACGGGCAGTGGCCGAATCGTCGCCGCAGCCACTCGGCCAGATCGTCCGGGACATCGTGGCGTCCCTTGGCTACACGGACTCTGCCCCGCACAGCGGCGGGGCCCTGCGGGAACGCTGGGAATCGCTGGCTGCCCTGGTGGCACTGGCGGACGAGCTGGCTCTGAGCCGGGGGAGCGGATTCAGCCTCGCGGACTTCGTCAACGAACTGCAGGAACGCTCGCTCGCCCAGCATGCGCCCACCGTGCAGGGGGTCACGCTGGCCTCGCTGCACGCAGCGAAGGGCCTTGAATGGGATGCGGTTTTCCTCGTGGGCCTTTGCGAAGGCCTGATGCCCATTTCCTTCGCGGATACTCCGGAGGCGGTGGATGAGGAGCGCCGGCTCCTTTACGTGGGCATTACCCGGGCAAGAGAGCATCTGGCCCTGTCGTGGTCCACGGCGCGGACGCCGGGAGGCCGGGCCAACCGCAAGCCCTCCCGCTTCCTGGACGGCCTGCGGCCCGACTCCGTGGCAAGTTCCGCCGCAAGGGGCAAGGGTCCTGCGCCGCGCCGCAAGGCTGCCGTCCCGGCGTCCTGCCGGGTCTGCGGCAGCATGCTGTCCACGGGAGCCGAGCGGAAGGTGGGGCGCTGCAGCCAGTGCCCGCCGACATACGAGGAGCAGACCTTCTCCGCGCTCCGGGAATGGCGCCGGGAAGTTGCGCTGTCCGCCGACGTGCCGGCCTTCGTCGTCTTTACCGACGCGACCCTCACCGCCATCGCCGAGGCCCGGCCCACCTCCCTGGAGGAGCTGGCACGGCTGGCAGGCGTCGGCCCGTCCAAACTGGAGCGCTACGGTGAAGCCGTCCTGACGGTCCTCGCGGAAAGCAGCGTCCTGTGATGGCGGACGTGCAGCTGAAAACGCACGACGGCGCGCCCGTCGTCGTCCGCAGGTCGGCCCGGCGGCGACGCACGGTGGCCGCGTTCTGGGAGGACGGCACGGCCGTCGTCGCCATCCCCGCAAACTTCAGCAGGGCGCAGGAAGCCGAATGGGTGCGCCGGATGCTCGACAAACTAAAGGTCCAGGGGGACCGGCAGTCCAAAGGCGGGAGGCGTCCCGCGACAGATGCCGCCCTTGCCAGCCACGCGGCTGATCTCTCGGCACGGTATCTCGGGGGCAGGGCCGCGCCGACGTCGGTGCGCTGGGTCAGCAACCAGAACTCGCGCTGGGGTTCGGCAACCCCTGCGGACGGGTCCATCCGGCTGTCGGACAAGCTCCGGCCCATGCCGCAGTGGGTCATCGATTACGTGCTGCTCCATGAACTGGCTCACCTGCTGGTCGCCGGACACAATGCTTCCTTCTGGCGGCTTCTGGAGGCCTACCCTGAAACCGCTCGGGCCAAGGCTTTCCTGGAGGGCGTATCTTTCGCCACCTCGCGGGGATTAACTGCCGACGGGCCAGTCCCAGGGGACTGACCCGTCGGCAGGGGCGAGCGGCCGCCCTACTGGGCGCCGTCGTCTTTCTTTGTACCGTCGTCGTCCTTCGCGCCGCCCTCTGTATCTGGCTCCGTTGCTGCCGCTGTTCCTGCCTCGGGGGTGTCGAAGCCGCCATCCAGCAGCTTCGTCAGGGCGTCATCCACTTCGCTGTCGCTGGCCTCCGCCAACTGGCGGCGTTCGCTGAAGCCCTTGGGGTCGTCCAAGTCCTCGGCGGTGGGCAGCAGATCAGGGTGCTTCCAGATGGCGTCGCGGCCCTCGATGCCGCGTTCCTGCTTGAGCGAGGCCCACAGCGTTGCCGCTTCCCGGAGCCGGCGCGGGCGCAGCTCGAGCCCCACGAGCGAGGCAAAGGCATGTTCGGCCGGACCGCCGGTGGCGCGGCGGCGCCGGACCGTCTCACGGAGCGCCGCGGCGGAGGGGAGTACCTTCTCCGTGGCCGCTGCCGTGAGTTCATCAACCCAGCCTTCAACGAGCGCCAGCGCGGTTTCCAGCTTCTGCAGGGCCTGCTCCTGCGCCGGCGTCCGCTTGGGCATGAACACTCCCTGTGAGAGGGCCTCCTGAATGCCCTCCGGGTTGCTGGGGTCCAGGTCCCGGGCCAGCTCTTCGATCCGGGACGTGTCAATGTGGATGCCGCGGGCGTAGGCCTCAATGGCGCCCAACAGGTGCCCCCGCAGCCAGGGGACTTGGACGAACAGGCGGGCGTGGGCGGCCTCGCGGACCGCAAGGAACAGGCGGATGTCGTTTTCCGGCAGGCTGAGGCCCTCGCCGAATCTGGCCACATTGCCGGGAAGCAGCGCCATTTCCAGGTCGGCCAGGGGAACGCCGATGTCCGTGGAACTGACCACCTCGGCGGAGAGGGCACCGATGGCCTGTCCCAGCTGCATGCCGAAGATGGCGCCACCGATGTTCTGCAGCATCGAGGAGGCGCCGCCCATCATGGACTTCATTTCCTCAGGCATCTGCTCGGTCATGGCACTGGAGAGCGCGTTGGCGACGCTGTTGGCTACCGGCTCGGTGAGCCGCTTCCACGTCCCGAGCGTCTCCTCGACCCACTCAGCCCGGGACCAGGCCTTCCCGATCAGGCCGGTGGCGGGGAGGTCTGTCACCTGGTCCAGCCAGAGCTCAGCCAGCCGCAGGGCCTCGTCCACCTCCCGGGACTGGGCCGCTGTCACCGACGGGTCGGTGCTGCTGGCGGCCACCCGGCGGGCATTGTCATGGGCGAGCTTCCAGTTCACGGGACCCTCGGAGGGGGCGCTCATCATGGCCTGGACCTGCGAGAACATCTGCGCCAGGAGGTTGGGGTCATCCGGGAGCCCCGCGGCCTTGGCCAGTTCAGAGGGGTCGATGTCACCCATGCCCTTGCCGCCCATGAGGTTCTGCAGCATCTCCGCCAGCGGATCCTTCGGATTTTCGTCGCCGTTGGACGGATTGAGTGGGTTGGAGGTCATGATCCCGCCGATCGTCGGTGTGACTATTGATCACCTTCACGCTACCCCTGCGCGAGAGCGACTGTCTGCCCAAAGGCGGTCCGTTCGCTGTAGGCAAAGAGCTTTAGCAGCGCCAAGACGCGTAGTGTTAGTAGTCGGAATGTTTGCAGGCTGCAGCGGGCTGTCCGCCTGCTGCAGCCCCAGCACTGTGTAGGCCGGCTGCGTAAGGCGACTGCGTAGGTTGACCGCGGTGCGGAGAGGTCCTTTCTGTGACGATAACCAAGGGCGATCAGCCCTCAGACGAGTCCGCGGCTCCTGCCGCCGGCGGCGAATCGGCGGACACGGCCGGGTCACGCCCTGCCGCAGCGCGTGATCCCCGTGTTTCCGCGATGACGCTGTCAGGGCTCATTGCCCTGGTCCTCGGTGTCACGGCCGCCGTGCTGCCTGTCCCGTACGTCGTCGAGTCACCGGGACCCACGTTCAACACGCTGGGCCAGGACAACGGCAAGCCAGTCATCAGCATCACGGGGCGCGATACCTACCCGGCGGAAGGGAACCTGAACCTCACCACGGTCTATGTCGACGGCGGCCCCAACGGCCCGGTCAGCGTTTTCGAAGCGTTCTCGGCGTGGATCGACGGTTCAAAGGCCGTCTATCCGCAGGAGCTGATTTTTCCCACGGGCGTCACCAAGGAGCAGTCCCAGCAGGAAAGCGCGGTGGCCATGACCACGTCGCAGGAGAATGCTGTGGCCTCGGCACTGAAGGAGCTCGACATTCCCTTCGGGCAGAAGCTGGAGGTCGCTGAACTGTCGGAGGGCTCTGCCTCGCAGGGGAAGCTGAAGCCCGGTGACGTCTTCACGTCCATCAACGGCAAGCCGATCACGTCGCTCTCCGTTGTCCAGGACGAATTGGCTGCCGGAACGGGCAAGCCCGCCGTCATCGTCGTGGAGCGCGAGGGCAAGGCCGTCACGGAAACCGTGACCCCGGCCCGGAGCGACTCCGGCAGGTTCATCCTGGGGGTCCTCCTCAAATACCGCTTCACGTTCCCGTTCGACGTTAAGATCTCGCTGGAAAAGGTCGGCGGCCCTAGCGCCGGAATGATGTTTGCCCTGGGCATCATCGACACTGTGACCCCCGGGGACCTCACCGGCGGCAAGCACATCGCCGGAACAGGGACGATCTCCCCGGACGGCGTGGTGGGACCCATCGGCGGCGTCGCGGTCAAGATGCACGGGGCCCGGGCCGACGGCGCCACGATGTTCCTCGCGCCGGCGGCAAACTGCGCCGAGGTTTCAGGGCATGTCCCAGAAGGCCTGCAGGTGGTCAAGGTGGAAAATCTGGACGAGGCGAAGCGCGCCGTGGAATTGGCCGCGAGCGGAGGGGACACATCGGGCCTTCCGGCCTGCGCAAACAACTAGACTAAAGGCAGGAACTAAGGCCCGTTGCCGCTCGTGGCATTAATTGACAGCCGCTGCGCGTGGCGGGCCGAGCAAGCTGACACGTGCTCTGCGCCGCTGGTGCAACGCGCCATGCATGTTGTCCCCGGAAACTTAAAAATATGATCAGCAAATGACAAAGCTATGAGGTACCGAGTTTGTCCCGTCCTGCCAGCCCCACCCCGCCCGGAAGACTCCAGCCAAAGCGCGGTGCCTTGACGCCGACGCTCATTGTCGTTGCGCTGGTCGTCGTCGGTTTCATCTTCTTCGCCAACGTGTGGACGGACGTCCTCTGGTACCAGCAGCTGGGCTTCTTTGAAGTCTTCCTGACGGAAAACGTGGCAAGAATCAGCATCTTCGCCGCGGGTTTCGCGGTCATGTTCGCCGGTGTGTTCTACGCCATCCGGATCGCCTACCACGCCCGCCCGGTGTACGCCCCGGATTCCGAAATCCGGGACAACCTCAACCGCTACCAGGCGCAGCTTGAACCAGTGCGCCGGGTGGTCATGATCGGACTGCCGGTGCTGTTCGGGCTCTTCGCCGGAAGTGCCGCCTCAAGCCAGTGGCAGAAGGTGCTGCTGTTCTTCAACCAGGAACCCTTCGGCCAGAATGACCCGGAATTCGGGCTGGACATCAGCTTCTACCTGATGACGCTCCCGTTCCTGGGCTTCATCGTCGGATTCCTCATCAGCGTGGCGGTTGTTGCCGGCATCGCGGGCATCCTGACCCACTACCTCTACGGCAGCATCCGGATCATGGAACGCGGGATCTTCACCAGCCGCGCCGCGCAGATCCATCTGGCCGTGACGGGCGCCTCGTTCCTTGTGCTCCTGGGCATCAACTTCTGGCTGGACCGCTACGCCGCAGTCCAGAACAACAGCGGCCGATGGGCAGGTGCGCTCTACACGGACGTCAACGCCGTCATTCCCACCAAGTCGATCCTGGCCGTCGCCGCGATCCTCGTTGCCATCCTGTTCATTGTTGCCGCTGTCATTGGCAGGTGGCGGCTGCCGCTCATCGGTACGGCAATGCTGGTCATCACCTCCATCCTCGCCGGGGGTGTCTACCCGTGGGTTATCCAGCAGTTCCAGGTCCGTCCCTCGGAACAGACCCTCGAAAACGAATACATCAAACGGAACATCGGCATGACCCGGGCGGCCTACGGCCTCGACCAGGTGCAGGTGGACCGCTACAACGCCACCACCAACGCCGCCTCCGGTGCACTGGCAAAGGACGCGCAGACCACCGCCAATATCCGCCTGCTGGATCCGAACCTTATTTCGGATGCCTTCTCGCAGCTTGAGCAGTACCGCCCGTACTACCAGTTCCCGAACTCGCTGAACGTAGACCGGTATCTGGTTGACGGCAAGGTCCAAGACACCGTCATTGCCGTGCGTGAACTGAACCCGGAGGGGCTGAGCCCAGACCAGCAGTCCTGGCTGAATACCCACGTCGTTTACACGCACGGCTACGGCGTGGTGGCGGCCAAGGGCAACAAGTTCACCGCCGACGGCAAGCCGGAGTTCCTGCAGTCGGGGATTCCGTCCACCGGTGTCCTGGGCAACGATGAAACGTACGAACCCAGGATCTACTTCGGCGAGGATTCCCCGGAGTATTCGATCGTGGGCGCCCCGGAAGGGGCACCGCACCGCGAGCAGGACCGTCCCTCCGGCAAGGACACGGGCGGCGAGACGCAGTACACGTTTACCGGCAACGGCGGCCCGAATGTCGGCAGCTTCCTCAACCGGGTGCTGTACTCGATCAAGTTCCAGTCCTCGGACCTGCTGCTGTCCGATGGTGTGAACCCGGCCTCGCAGATTCTCTACGAACGCAATCCCCGCGAACGCGTGCAGAAGGTGGCGCCGTACCTGACGGTCGACGGGAACGCCTATCCCGCCGTCGTCGACGGGCGCGTCAAGTGGATCGTGGACGGCTACACCACCAGCCAGTACTACCCGTACTCCCAGCAGGAACAGTTGTCGGATGCGACCACCGACTCGCAGACCGCTGCGCAGCGCACCGTGGCTCTGCCCAATACCTCGGTCAACTACATCAGGAACTCCGTGAAGGCCACCGTCGATGCGTACGACGGGTCCGTCACGCTGTATGCCTGGGATGACCAGGACCCGCTGCTGAAGGCCTGGCAGAAGGTTTTCCCGTCATCACTGAAGCCGTACTCCGAGATGTCCGCCGCCGTCATGAGCCACGTCCGGTACCCCGAGGATCTGTTCAAGGTGCAGCGCGAGCTGCTGGGCCGTTACCACGTGACTGACCCGGTCAGCTTCTACAAGAACGACGACGCCTGGAGCGTTCCGAACGACCCCACGGTTTCGGAGGACGTCAAGCAGCCGCCGTTCTACATGTCCCTGCAAATGCCCGGCCAGGAGAAGCCCGCATTCCAGCTGACGTCGTCGTTCATCCCGCAGGTGGTTGACGGCAACGCGAGGAACGTCCTGTACGGCTTCCTGGCAGCCGACTCGGATGCCGGCAGCCAGAAGGGTGTGAAGGCCGAGTCCTACGGAAAGCTCAGGCTCCTCCAGGTGCCGCCGGAAGCACAGGTGCCCGGACCGGGCCAGGCGCAGAACAAGTTCAACTCCGACCCGACCGTTTCGCAGGCACTTAACCTGCTCCGCCAGGGTGCCTCGGATGTCTTGAACGGCAACCTCCTCACGCTTCCTGCCGGCGGCGGTCTGCTCTACGTCCAGCCGGTGTACCTCCGGTCGACCGGCGAGACCTCGTACCCGACCCTCCAGCGCGTGCTGGTTGCCTTCGGCGACAAGATCGGCTTTGCCCCCACCCTGGACGAGGCCCTGAACCAGCTCTTCGGCGGTGACTCCGGAGCCGCTGCCGGTGACTCTGCCAACAACGGCCAGACTCCGCCGGCGCCGGGCGGAGGAGGAACGCCTGCCCCGGGCACCACGGACGCCCGCGCCGAACTGAAGGCCGCCTTGGCAGAAGCCAACGCCGCCATCAAGGCCGGGCAGGAAGCGCTGGCCAAGGGCGACTTCGCAGCCTACGGCGAGCAGCAGAAGAAGCTGAACGCGGCACTGCAGAAGGCCATCGACGCCGAGGCGAAGATTGCCGCCACCACTCCGGCCTCGGAGCAGTCCCCGTCGGCGACGCCGGCGCCGACCCCCAGCAGCTGAGGCTCCGGGCATACCAGGGTTGAAGGTCCGCCGTCCGCTCCCGCAAGGGGAACGGAGGGCGGGCCTTCCTCATGGGCCTGAAAGCTGACTGGCGGAGTGGCGCCGATGGGGAGACGCAGATCACGTCTTCTCGATTTGGCCTGCTGTTCACCGGACGGTAGAGTTGTTCTTGCGACGCGGGGTGGAGCAGTTCGGTAGCTCGCTGGGCTCATAACCCAGAGGTCACAGGTTCAAATCCTGTCCCCGCAACTGAGAGAAGGCCCGGATCACCGTCAGGTGGTCCGGGCCTTTTGCTGTCCGGACTCCGCCCAGGGCTGGCTCTCCGGGCGGCGCCCGGGGGGTGGCATTTCAGGCCGCGAAAGTAGGGTACAGTTGATCAAGCGACGCGGGGTGGAGCAGTTCGGTAGCTCGCTGGGCTCATAACCCAGAGGTCACAGGTTCAAATCCTGTCCCCGCAACCACAGAAGAAGCCCTGGCCGGTGATCAACCGGCCGGGGCTTTTCGCTTCCCGGTAGCTTTTGTTCACGTTCTGGCAGTTCCTAGTATTCTCTTCGCAGGGCCCGGAGTGTTTCGGCCGGGGCAGTTGCCCGTCTCAGTCATTCTCGAGAGGAATGTAGTTTCGATGTCCACAACGAAGAACAAATCCGGCACGGCGAAAGGTAAGCGGTCCAGGCTCTACTGGACGGTGCCGGCGGTCCTCGTGGCAGCAGTGCTGGTGGTTCTGCTCGCAAAGTGGGCCACGGGCCTTGCCGGTGTCCAGTCCTTCCTGACGGACTACCCGGGACATTCCGAACTCCCCGAGGGCGCACCGGTCGGGTTCCCGGCCTGGCTCGGCTGGCAGCACTTCCTCAACGCGTTCCTGCTGCTGCTCATCATCCGCACGGGCTGGCAGGTGCGGACAACCACGCGCCCCGGCGGCTACTGGACGCGGAACAACAAGGGCCTGATCAAGACCAAGAACGCCCCCACCAAGATCTCCCTGGAACTCTGGTTCCATCTGACCCTCGACGCGCTGTGGATCCTCAACGGCCTGGTTTTCGCCGTGCTGCTCTTCGCCACAGGCCAGTGGATGCGGATCGTGCCCACCAGCTGGGACGTCTTCCCGAACGCCCTGTCGGCCGCCCTGCAGTATGCGTCGCTGGACTGGCCCACCGAAAACGGCTGGGTCAACTACAACGCTCTGCAGCTGCTGGCGTATTTCGCCACGGTCTTCATTGCCGCCCCGCTCTCCTTCATCACCGGCCTGCGGATGTCAGCGGCCTGGCCCAAGAAGGCAGCCGGGCTGAACAAGGCCTTCCCGATCGAAGCCGCGCGCGCCATCCATTTCCCCGTGATGGTCTATTTCGTCGCGTTCATAGCGGTGCACGTGTTCCTCGTACTGGCTACTGGGGCTCTCAGGAACCTCAACCACATGTACGCCGCCAGTGACGATGCCGGCTGGGCGGGCGTCTGGATCTTTGCCGCGTCCGTCGCAGTCATGGTCGCGGCCTGGTTCCTGGCCAGGCCGCTGTTCCTGCGCCCGATTGCTTCCCTGATGGGGAAGGTCACCAGCCGCTGACCGCAGGCGCCGGCGGAGCATGTCAGCCGTCCTTCAGCTGCTGGTAGGCGTCCAGGGCCCTGGCGCGTGACTCCTGCAGCCCCACGAGCGGTGCAGGATAGGCATTGGCCGCCGTGCTGTCCTTCCACGGCTCGTGGATGGTTCTGTCGTCCAGATCAGCCAGCTCAGGGATGAACGTGCGCAGGTACCGTCCGCGGGAATCAAACTTCTTGCTCTGGGTGACGGGGTTGAAGATCCTGAAGTAGGGCGAGGCGTCCGCCCCGGACCCGGCCACCCACTGCCAGTTGGCGGGGTTGCTCGCGGCATCGGCGTCCACGAGGGTGTCCCAGAACCACGCTTCGCCCAGGCGCCAGTCCGCCAGCAGGTTCTTCACCAGGAATGATGCCGCGGCCATGCGGACGCGGTTGTGCATCCAGCCCGTCTGCCACAGCTGACGCATGCCGGCATCAACGAGGGGATAGCCGGTGCGGCCCTGCTGCCAGGCCGTGAGTTCCGCGTCGGACGGCGTTTGCCAGGCAAAGCGGTCAAATTCGCGGCGGTAGTTGTCCGTGGCGAGGCCAGGGTTCTCATAGAGCAGGTGCCAGCAAAATTCCCGCCAGCCAAGCTCGCTTCGAAAGATGCCGACGTCGGCAGGAGCGTTCCGTGGGAAGTGTTGGCGAAGTGCCTGCCAGACCCGGAACGGGCTGATTTCGCCAAAGCGGAGGTGCGGGGAGAGCCGGCTGGTGCCCTCGACACCCGGCAGGTCCCGTCCGGTTCCGTACTCCTCGACGGGTCCGTCGAGGAAGTCCTCCAGCCGCAGGCCCGCGCCCCGTTCCCCGGGCGTCCAGGTTTCCGCGAGCCCGGCGCTCCAGTCGGGCTGGCGGGGGAGCAGCCCCCAGCCCTCGAGGCTGTCACTGACGGGCAGCGACCCGCTGGCATCATGTGCCTGCGGGGGGAGGCTTTGCGGGGCATCAGCGGGCATCCTTGGCTCCGCGCCGGCCAGGCACGACCGCCAGAACGGCGTGAAAACCTTGTACGGTCCGCCAGTGCCCGTCCGGACGGTCCATGGCTCGAAGAGAAGGTTCGCCTGGAAGCTGGTGGCTGTGATGCCCTGCCCGGCGGCCCATTCCTTGATGCCGGCGTCCACGGTCCGTTCGGCAAGCCCGTAGCGCCTGTTCCAGAGGATCTGCCCTGCGTCCGTCTCCTCGGCCAGCGCACGGAGTCCGGCGGAGGCGGCACCGCGCCGGAGGAGCAGGCGCGAGCCTTTGGATTCCAGGTCTGCGGAAAGTGCGGCCAGCGAATGGTGGAGCCACCATTTGGCCGCACCGCCCAGCGGACGGATGCCGGGGGAGTCCTCATCCAGGATGTACACCACGGTCATCCGGTCCGGGCTTGCGGCTGCCGCCGAAAGAGCTGGGTTGTCGTCGAGGCGAAGGTCGTCCCGGAGCCAGACAATCGTGGAAGACATGGTTCCACGCTACATGCCGCGGGTAGGAAGAAGGCCGGGATCCGCAGGGATCCCGGCCTTCTTCGTACGTCCGCTGACGCTGCTACAGCTTGGCGTTCCTACAGCTTGTCGAAGTCAGCCTCGTCGACGGTGGAACCAATGGCTGCCGATCCGGAACCTGCCGTACCCCCGGCACCGATGGCCGGCTTGGCCCCGCCGGACTTCAGCGCGGCAAGGCGGGCCTCAATCTCGGTCTGCTCGCCAAGGTCTTCAAGCTGGTTGAACTGCGCGTCGAGACTGGACGCGGCTAGCTCCTGCTGGCCGAGCACCTTTGCCTCCTCGCGGCGGATCTTTTCCTCAAAGCGGCCCACCTCGCTGGTGGGATCCATGATGTCAATGCTCTTGAGGGCGTCGTGAACCTGCGTCTGGGCGGCTGCGGTCTTCGAGCGGGCCACCAGCTCATTGCGCTTGCTCGTAAGCTGGTTCAGCTTGCCCTTCATCTGGTCCAGGCCGGTCTTGAGACGTTCCACAACGTCCGTCTGCGATGCGATGCTGGGCTCGGCGGCCTTGGCCTCGTTTTCAGATGCGATCTGCCGCTGCAGTGCCACCTTGGCCAGGTTGTCGAATTTCTGGGCGTCGACCATGTCGCCGGCGCTGCGGTACTCGTCGGCCTTCCGCGAAGCCGCCAAGGCCTTGTTGCCCCAGTCCTGGGCGTTCTTCACGTCCTCGTTATAATCGGCCTGCAGCATCCGAAGGTTACCGATGGTCTGCGCCACTGCCGACTCCGCCTCGGCGATGTTGTTGGAATAGTCCCGCACCATCTGGTCGAGCATCTTCTGCGGGTCCTCGGCCTGATCGAGCAAGGAGTTGATGTTCGCCTTTGCGAGCTGCGCCATGCGGCCAAAAATGGACTGCTTAACCATGGTGATACCTTTCGTCCTGCTCAGTTTTCCCACTGAATCCGGTGATCAGTTGATGTACCGCTTTTACCCGCCGGCCGGAAGATCCGGCCGGCGTCGTCTTTGTTCTGGCTAGAAGTCCCCGCCTCCGCCGAAGTCGCCGCCCCAGTCTCCACCGCCGGAATCTCCGCCGCCAAAGCCGCCGGAATCACCGCCCCAGCCTCCGCCGTCGCTGTGGCCGCCGCCCCAGCCGCCGCCGCTTCCGCCGTTCAGGATGGAGTTGATCAGGATGCCGCCCAGAATTGCGCCGCCGAGGCCTCCGCCTCCGCCGCCTCCGAACATGCCGCCGCGGCCGTACCCCTGGTTGGCGTAACCGCCAAAGTTGTCGACGTCGGACTGGGCGAGCTGCGCCGCCTGCGCAGCCAGCGCGTGGGCCTGCTGGGCATAGGTCAGTGCCGTGACGGGGTCATTGCGTGAGATGGACAGCGCGTAGTCGAGGTTGCGCTGCGCTTCGGCGAGGCGTGTCCTGGCTTCCGTTCCCACGCCGCCCCGCCTGGCGGTGATGTAGTCCGAGGTGGCGCTGATCTGTGCCTGCGCGGACATGATGGTCTGCTGCAGTGAGGCCTGCGCACGGCGGGACTGCTCCTGCTGGTCACGGATGCCGCTCAGCGAACGGTCCAGCGACTGGTGGGCAGTTTCCACCCGTTCGAGGGTGGCGATCGGGTCAATCCGGCCACCCTGGATCTCGGCTTTCACCTGGGCGAGGGCGGCCTCGACGCCGGCCACGGGCCCGGCGAGCTCCGGGTGGGCGCCGGACTGGATGATGGCCTTTGCCTGGGCCAGGTCCTGGGAGGTGTCCACGACGGCCGCCTCGAGTCCCTGCCGGGCCTCGTCCAGGCTGCCGGACACCTTCGAAATGGCGTCCAGGAGCACGTTGGTCTGGTGCAGGCTCTCCTCAGCGGCGCGGACCGCGACTGCGGCCAGGCTTCCCTCTCCCGCATCCAGCTTCTCGCGCGCGGTGCTGCTTGCGTTCTGCACGAACGCGAGGCGCTCCTTGGCCTGTGTGATGTTGTCCGCAACCTGGACGAGTGCGCTCTCGGCGTACTTGCCGCGCAGCTCCGAGAGCGTACGTTCAGCGTTGGTGATCTTTGCGTCGGCAGCGGCCGCACCGGAATCAACGGCGGCCAGCGCCTGCGGCGCGTTCTTTTCGAGCTCACGGAGGGAATCGAAGTCAGCCTTCTGCTCCTGCAGGGAGGCCAGGGCCGCCTCGGACCGGCGGATGATCTCGCCCAGCCAGGTGCGCTGCTGCTCTTCGGTGTCAGGGATGTGGTCGTCCAGCTGCTGCTGCAGCTTGAACGACTCGGACATGTGGCCCTTGGCCTCCTGGAGTGCCTTAGTGAAGTTTCCGACGGCGGCCTCGCCGTACTGCGCCTCGGCGAAGCCCAGTTCCTGCTCACTCGACTTGATGGCGTCGTCGGCTTCGATGAGGAGCGAACCGCTCTTGCGGCGGAGTTCCTCAACACTCATCGAGGCAAGGGGATCGAGTTCGGCGCCCTGCGGACCGTAGCTCCCGCTGGAGGCCAGGGCGGCCTTCTTGCGACGGTTGCGGAGGTAAAGATACGTTCCCGCTCCACCGGCGGCCACCACGCCCACACCAACGAGCACCGCTGTGCCCGCACCATCGCCAGACGGAACGTTTCCGCTTCCGCCGCCGGCGGCGTCGCCAACGGCGGCCGCCGTGTCGATGGCGGCCTGGGCATAGTCACCGTTGCGGAGCTGGGGATCAACTGCGCTCTTGATGATGGACTCGCGCTGGGCGTTGGTGATCTTGCTGTTGGACGGCTTGCTGAGCTGGTACTGCCGGGTATCCGTCGCGACGGCCAGCAGCATGGCGTTCGGGCCCAGGCTTGCCCTCTTGGCAACATCGGCGGCCCATGCCACCCGGTCCGACGGGTTCTCGAATTTCTTGACGTACACGACATGCAGCGTCATGGCGTGGTCGGTGCCGAGCTTCTTGATGGCCGTTTCGACGTCGGCTTTCTTGCCGCCGAGTACACCGGCGGTATCGACAATCTTCGTGACAGGATCGAGTGTGACCGGATTCTCGGCCCAGGCTGCTGTGGCAGGAAGCGCCAGCATTCCAGTCAGGCCGATCACGGCGAATACACGTTTCAACATTGACCGCATGGCAACCCTTCAGCACGCCCGCGGCTGGTTCAGGATGAATCAGCCGTCTCAGAATGCAGCAGCGCCCCCACGCCGGGTGTAAAGCCGCAGGTCGCTGTGGCAATTCTTCTTGATTCTATGGTGCACCAAGGGGGCCGTCCACGGCCGGGAATATGCCACCAGCGAAAAGCGCTGCCACCCTTGAGCGGACCGCCACATCGCGGGGCCGAGCGCGTTCAGGAAGCTCCCAGCAAACGTCCGCCCTAGTTTCAGTCGCATCGTCCATAGTTAATACAGACGAGGATGAAAGGAAATCCAATGACTGAGAACCCAGTACCGGGGTCAGCTCCCGAGAACCGAGATCCTGCAGGGCGGCCCGCTGATCCAACGGCTCGGCCGGCGCGCCCGGAGGGTCTCCAGCGGGGGGAAAACCAGCCGGACGGCGGAACGGCGAGCGAAACCGAGCATGTGCCGGCCCAAGACCTGCCGGCCCACGAGCCGGGCGCCCAACAGCAGGGCACCCAACAGCAGTCCGCCCCAGCCTCACACGGCCAGGAAAACCCCACCCTGCGCCTGGACCGCCCGGAGGATGCGGAGGGTGCGGGGGATACGCCGGGCAGCAACGGGCAGCACGAGCCCCGCAACGGAGAGCGTCCCGTATACCCCCAGCATGCTCCGTTCTACGGCCAGCACTCCGGGCCTGCCACCCAGCAGTTCGCCGCCGCGCCGCAGCATTCACCGCAGCACGCCGGTGACCACAGCCACCAGCCCGCGCACGCCCAGCACGCCGTCCACCCTGCATTCCAGGACAACCGGGCCAACGCGCCCAAGCGCAAGGCCACCTTCGGCGTCGGCACCCTGGTTGCCAGCATCCTCGCAGCCGGCCTCGTGGGCGGCGGTGTGGCAACGGTGGGGTCCGGGAACTTGTTCGACGGCGGGACCGCGCCGACAGTCAGCACGGGAGGCCAGCCCGAAACCGTCATCATCAACAACAAGGATGACGTCAACGCCATCACGGCGGCCGCAACCAAGGCATCGCCGAGCGTTGTCACCATCAAGGCCACCAGCGGCAGCGACGGCGGCACCGGCTCCGGCGTCATCATCAACGACCAGGGTCACATCCTGACGAACACGCACGTGGTAACGCTGGACGGCACGGTCGCCAATGCGGACATTGAAATTCGCACCAACGACGGCCGGGTGCTGTCCGCGAAACTCGTTGGAACTGATCCCCTGTCCGACCTCGCCATCATCAAGGTGGACAATCCCTCAGGACTCACCCCTGCCACCCTCGGCGATTCGAGCAAGCTGAATGTCGGCGACACCGCGGTGGCCATCGGCTCGCCGCTGGGCCTCAACGGCACAGTCACCGACGGAATCGTCTCCACCCTGAACAGGACCATCAGCGTGGCTTCCTCGGCAGCGCCCAAGGGCGGCCAGGACAACTCCCAGGGCGGTGACCAGGGCTTCGAGTTCGCTCCCCCCGGACAGGGACAGGGCCAGAGCTCAGCGAACAAGGGCTCCATCGCCATCAACGTCATCCAGACGGATGCGGCCATCAACCCGGGCAACTCCGGCGGTGCACTGGTGAACAGCAAGGGCGAGATCATCGGCGTCAATGTCGCCATCGCGTCGGCCGGCGGCAGCTCGGCGGCGACCGGGACGGGCAACATCGGAGTCGGTTTCAGCATCCCGATCAACCACGCCAAGCGCGTCGCCCAAGAAATTATCGACAACGGCAAGGCCACGCACGGCCAGCTCGGAGTCAGCGTCAAGGAGAAGTCCTCCTCGGATTCCACGTCGGGCTTCTCCATCGGGGCGGATGTCGCCACGGTGGAGGCGAATTCCGCGGCCGCCAAGGCAGGGATCAAGGTTGGCGACGTCGTCACGCGTTTCAATGACCTTGCCATCAGTGACCCGAACCAGCTGACCGCAGCAGTCCGGGAGCAGCCGGCAGGTGCCTCCGTGAAGATCACCATCCAGCGCAACGGCCGCGAACAGCAGCTGGATGTGACACTCGGCGCCGCAGCCGAACAGTAGGCAACCCCAAGCAGAACCTCAGCCAGGCAGCACACACGACGGCGGGACGCACCGGAAGGTGGGTCCCGCCGTCGTCGGTTGCCGAGAAACCGGGGCTGCTCTGACACAGGCGTTAACACGGGACGGCGCCGGCACGCCCCTATATGGTTAGCTAGGACCTACCCGTACCCCGGGCGTTCCGCGGCCATGACCTCACCCGGCTGGCTATCCACAAGCATGGAAGGCTGCTGTAAATACAGTGGAAGAGACATTGAAGATCATCGTCCTGGTCAAGCATGTGCCGGACGCCCAGTTTGACCGGCACCTCAGCGGCGAGGGCCACACGACAGACCGCGACGAGAGCATCCTGTCCGAGCTGGATGAGTACGCCCTGGAGGCCGCGCTGCAGCTGATCGAGGCGCGCGGCGGCAGCAAGGCAGGCAATAAGGTCATCGCCCTCAGCATGGGCCCGGCCGGGGCCGTGAACGCCATCAAGAAGTCCCTGCAGATCGGAGCCACCGAGGGCGTTCATCTCACGGATGACGCCCTGACCGGTTCAGACGCCGCCGCCACGTCCCTGGCGCTCGCGGCCGCGGTCCGGCACCTGGGCGGCGACGGCCCGGTGGACCTCGTCCTCACCGGCATGGCGTCCACCGACGGCGAAACGTCCCTCGTGCCGGCCCAGCTCGCCGAGCGCCTGGGGCTTCCCCAAGTGACGTTCGCTTCCTCACTGGAGGTCGACGGCGGAAGGGTCACCGCACGCCGTGACGCGGACACCCACTCCGAGACCGTCGAGGCCTCCCTGCCCGCAGTGGTATCGGTCACGGACCAGATCAACGAACCCCGCTACCCCAACTTCAAGGGCATCATCGCTGCCAAGCGCAAGAGCATCACCACGCTTTCGCTGGCTGACATCGGGGTCGACCCCTCCCAGGTGGGCCACGCCGGGTCCTGGACCACGGTGACGTCGGCCGAGGAGCGCCCGCCCCGCACGGCAGGCACCATCATCACGGACGAAGGCGACGCCGGCATCAAGCTGGTGGACTTCCTGGCCGCCCAGAAGCTGCTCTAAGAGGGATCACAACACATGGCAAACGTACTCGTATTCATTGACAACCCCGGCCAGGTCCTCAAGAAGAGCAGCCTGGAACTCCTGACCATCGCCCGCTCCCTCGGGGAGACTGCCGTCGCAGTCAACGGCGAACTGCACGACGACGCCGCCGCCACCCTGGGTGCCTACGGAGCCGCCGCCGTCTACCACCCGTCCGCCGACGACCTGGATGACTACCTGGTGGCCGCCAAGTCGGCCTTCGTGGCGGCCGCAGTGGACAAGTCCGGCGCCACGTCGGTGCTGCTGGACAACTCGCCCGAGGGCAAGGAAATCGCGGCCCGGCTCGGGATCCGCCTGAGCGCCGGCGTGATCACCGACGTCGTCGCAATTGACGCCGACGGCACCGCCCACAAGTCGGTGCTGGCAGGGTCCTACGCCACCGCGGCGAAGGCCACCACGCCCGTCAGTGTGTTCTCGGTCAAGGCCAACAGCGTGAATCCAGAACCTGCCGCAGCGCCGGCCACGCCCGAAACCGTGACGGTGGACGTTCCCGCCGATGCGGCCGCCACGGCTGCCCGGATCACCGCCCGCGAGCAGAAGGTCGCGAGCGGACGCCCCGACCTCACGGACGCCCGGATCGTGGTGGCGGGCGGCCGCGGCCTGGACGGGGACTTCACCCCGGTCGAGGAACTGGCGGACGCCCTCGGTGCAGCGGTGGGGGCCTCCCGCGCCGCCACCGATGCCGGCTGGATCAGCCACGACGCCCAGGTCGGACAGACCGGCAAGGTTGTCTCCCCGCAGCTCTACATCTCAGCAGGGATCTCCGGCGCCATCCAGCAGAAGGCCGGCATGCAGACGGCCAAGGTCATCGTGGCCGTGAACAAGGACGCCGAATCTCCGGTGTTCGAAATTGCGGACTTCGGCATCGTCGGCGACCTCTTCAAAGTACTCCCGCAGGCCACTGCAGAAATCAAGAAGCGCAAGGGCTGATTCCTTGACCGCCCACGCTCCAGCGCAGAGCCCGTTCAACCCGGACAAGCACCGGGTTGAGCGGGTGCTCTGTTTCGCGGCCCACCCTGACGACATCGACTTTGGTGCGGCCGGCACCGTCGCCGCCTGGACCGCCGCCGGCGTCGAGGTCAGTTACTGCATCATGACCGACGGCGATGCGGGCGGGTTCGATCCTGCCCACCGGGAAGAAATCATTGCCCTGCGGGCCGCCGAGCAGGAGCGCGCGGCAGCACTTGTCGGGGTCACCGACATCCACTACCTCCACGAACGGGACGGGTTCCTCGAACCAAACCATCTCGTGATGTGGGGAGTGGTGAAGCTGATCCGCGAACTCCGTCCCGACGTCGTGCTGACCTTGCATCCCGCACGAAACTGGAACCGCATCCAGAAGAGCCACCCCGACCACCTTGCCGTGGGCGAGGCTGTCACGCGGGCCATCTATCCCGCCGTCGAAAACCCCTACGCCTATCCTGAGCTCGCCGAGTCCGGGCTGCAGGCGTACAAGGTTCCCTGGCTGTGGCTGTTTGCCGGGCCGGAGGAGCGGGAAAACCATTTCGTCGATGTCACAGAGCACGTGGAGAGCAAGCTGGCGGCGCTGCACGTCCACGTCAGCCAGCATCCCGATGCCGCAGCCATGGAGAACACGGTGCGGAACGGCATGGTGCTCAATGCACAGCGGGCCGGCCTGCCCGAAGGGCGCAGCGCCGAGGCCTTCCATGTCGTCGCCGTCAACGGCCCGGGAACGATCGCCGGGTTCTAGGCTAAAGCGTCACAACAGGCGCCTGCCCAGGCTGCGCGCCGCTCACGCACCGCTCAGGCACTGAGCGGCGCCGCAGCGACCGTGGCGGATGTCGGGGCAGAAGAGCCGCCGGCAGGTTCCACGGTGATGCCAAGCGAGGCAGCGGAACTGATGCCCTTGACAACGGCAGGCTTGGACAGCGCCTCCGCATCCATCAGTCCTTGGGAGACCGGAGTGGATCCGTCCTTGGGAATCAGCCACATCTGGTAGACCTTGCCCGGGGGAGGGGCCGGCACGTCCTTCATGCGCACCACCAAGGCGTCCTTCGACGGCGATATGGAGACTGTGGCCGTGCCGCCGCCGCTGACGTCGACGGTCGCCTGGCGCACGTCCTGCGCCTGGAGGACCTGTGTCAGGGGATCATTCTGGTTGGCCATGTACGCGCCGACGCCCACGCCGCCCAGGGCGATGACGGCGGCGGCAGCAACGCCGATGAGCCAGTTCCGCATGCCGGAGGGCCGGCGTCGGACGTCGCGGCGTTCCCGGGCGGCAGCAAGATCATCCGCCGCGGGCGGCTGCGCCGCCGGTGCCCCATGATGCTCCGCGGCAGGGTTCACCGGAAGCTGGGCCACGATTCGCCCGAACAGGTCCGCCGGAGGTTCCTCCTCGGCGGTAAACGCCACGGCCAGTGTTTCCCTGGCCTGGCGGACGCGTTCGTTGAACGATTCCCGCTCCGCCTCCGGAGCGGTTTTAACGTACTCGTCGATGGCTCTCCGCTCCGCGTCGCT
This sequence comes from Arthrobacter sp. Soil_N43, assembly GCF_057655195.1. NCBI lineage: Bacteria > Bacillati > Actinomycetota > Actinomycetes > Micrococcales > Micrococcaceae > Arthrobacter > Arthrobacter sp. Soil_N43. The sequence continues at coordinate 83,142 of NZ_JBDGML010000106.1, read as the reverse complement.
GACGGCGTCCAAGGCGTAAACCTCGGCAAGTTCCACAGCGCGCCCGGCGGTCAGGTCAGTGGAAATGTCGGCAGCGAACGCCCGCGGCAGCCGGCGGCCGTTTGGATCGTGCGATTCGGTCATTTCAACTCACCCCCAAGCAATTCTTCAGTCGGATCAGTCCGTCGCGGATGCGGGACTTGATGGTAGGTATGGCGGCGCCGAGTTTTTCGGCGACTTCCCGGTAAGTCAGTCCGCCGTAGTAGGCCAGCCGCACCGACTCCTGCTGTGTCTCGGTAAGCGTTCCCAGGCACCGCACCACGGCGTCGGCTTCCATCCGGCTATCCACTTCATCAGCCACGGAGTCATGGTCGATGTCCTGGTTGCCGGCACCGTACCTGGCCTCTCGGTCATTGGAAGACTGCGATGATCTCACCTTGTCCACGGCACGGCGGTGGGAGATGGTCATGAGCCATGCCAGTGGGCTTCCGCTGGCGGCGTCGAACTTGGCGGCATTCTGCCAGACCTGCAGGAAAACCTCCTGCGTGGCGTCTTCGCTGAGCTCCGGATCAATCAGGACGCGCCTGGCCATGCCGTACACCCGGCGTGAGGTCAGGCTGTAGAACTCGGCGAAGGCAGGCTGGTCACCGTTGGCGATGCGCTCCAGCAATGCAGCCAGCTGGCGGTTAAGGTCGACGGCGGTGCCCGGCGGCGCTGGGGCGTCAAAGTTCGGCGCGTTGGGAGTTTCCATCACTGTCAAGCATAGGTCGCCCGACGGCCCCTGCGCGCCTCTCGTGGAGACGGCAGCACTGTTTCGGGCAAAACCGGATGGTGGCCTGCCCGCACGCACTGTTCTCACCTGCCGCACCTCATCCCCGGGATTTGACCTCAGCAGTGATTCGGTGCGGGCTGCGCATCGGATGGGTGCTCCCATGCGTGAACATGAACTGCCGGCCCGATCAGGCCGGGCCCGTTCAGCCTGGTCCTGTCAACCTGGTCCTGTCAGACCTGGGCGCCGGCGAAACCCTGCTGGCGCCACGCCTCGTACACCGCGATGGATGCCGCGTTGGCCAGGTTCAAGGAGCGCAGGGAGGGCAGCATCGGTAGCCGCACCCTCGAGGTCACGTGGGGATCGTTCTTCACATCCTCCGGCAGGCCCACCGATTCCGGGCCGAACAGCAGGACGTCGCCCGGCCGGTAGGCGATGTCCGTGTAAGACTTTTCGCCGTCGGAAGTGAAGGCAAAGACCCGGTCCGGCTGCAGGGCTTTCCATGCAGACTCGAGGTCCGGATGGACGGTCACGACGGCAAGATCGTGGTAGTCGAGCCCCGCCCGGCGCAGCTTGGCATCCGAGAAATCGAAGCCCAGCGGCTCAACGAGGTGGAGTTCGGCGCCGGTAATGGCGGCAAGCCGTATTGCGTTGCCGGTATTGCCCGGGATTTCAGGGGTGTGGAAGAGGATGCGGAACACCGTTCCATCCTAGTGCCGGCTCAGTGCATCCCCCTCAGCAGCCTGGCCAGCACCGGGACATTGACAGTGTTGGGGGCCGGACCCGCAGCGAGGAACTGCTTCAGCCCCCTGGCAAGTCCTGCCGCGTTGACCACCTGCACCACGTCCGAGGAGGCGCGGGACCGGCGGTGATGGTCAATGACCGGCTCGTGAAGGTTGCCGTCCGGGCTGTGGACCACGGTCCATCCGGTCACGTTCAGTTCGGGGAAGATGTCCTGCATCGCCCAGACCATCTGCGTCAGCTGCGGGGGAGCGATGGACCGGCTGCCGTGCTTCAGGGTGGCACCGTCCCAGGCATAGGCGCCCTTCGGCAGGAGCATGGATCCGATCAGAGCCAGCCGGTAGCCAGACAGCAACGCGTGGTCGATGTGGCTGTTATCCGCCGGGGACTGCAGCCCGTTGATCAGCCGGGCGGCCGGAATGGCCGGAAGAACCTGCCGGCTGATCAGCTGGACAGTGCGCATCTCACGCTGGATCCGGGCCTCGGCCCCGAAGATGCCGCGCTTCCTTGGCATCCCGTGGACCTGCTGGCTGGCTACGTCAAAGGGGATCAGCGGAACGGACCCGGGAAGGTCAAACGGAGGCACGTAGACAGGATCGTCGCCGGAGGTGTTCCGTGGAGTGCCGGGCCGGTGGATTGTCGCAGAGGCATGGCTTCCTGCCGCCGGCGCATCAAAATGGGCCTCGTCCGCGCCTTCCCTGCTCCGGTGCCGGGGACCCGTCGCGTACGAGCGGTCGTAGGCAGCCCTGCGCCGCGGGTCGATCAGGGTTTCATACGCAAGCGTGACCTGCCGGAAGGCGGCGGCGTCACCGCCGTGGTCCGGATGCGAGACCCGTGCCGCCCTGCGGTAGGCAACCTTGATCTCCTTGTCCGTTGCGGTCACGGGGACGCGGAGTACCTCGTAGTGGGAGCTGTTTCCCTCGGTCAAGCAGGGTCCTTCGGTTGAGTGTTGCCGGCGCACACGCCGCCGGGTCTGCCAAGCATATCGGGCGGCAATGCCCGACTAGTCAGACAACGTCCGTGCCTGTCTCCCTGGTTCCCTGCCGGCCAGGAAGGGGCGGCCACCGCGGTCTAGACTCTTCGAAGGAACGTGGCGGCCGGGCTTCTGCCGGATGCCAGTCGCATAGCTAAATTTGTGAGGTGGAGATGGCCGGGGTAGGCGAACTGGGCCGGACCGGCCAGGCAGGCAGGCGGGACGGGCGGACGGGACTGGCGCGTTCCACCCGGGTAGTGCTGGCCGCCGTCGCCGCCGCAGTGCTGGGCGGCTGCAGCGTGGGCGTCCCTGATCCCAGTGTCCGGCAAACTACGCCGGCCACCCCGCAGCCGGCTGCTCCCACCGTCACCCCCGGTCACGACGCCGGCGCCGTCGCCGCGCGCAGCATGCCGTTTTCCGCCGGGGCCACGTTGGCGCGCGGTGTTCCGGTGCAGGTGTCCGAAGGCCTGGCGGAGGCACCGGGGTGGCGGAGTGCCGGGACCTCCGCCGGAGGCGCCAGGGAATACCGGAATTCCGAGGGCTGCCTGGCCGCGGCCAAGGTCCGGACTAACCAGTGGCCACTCGTGGCAGGCAATGACCGGGAATCGACGGAAAGGCTTTTCGCCTATCTCGATCCCACGATCCTGCCGAAGTACCTGAAACCGGCGAGCCTCCGCTGGGGCGGGGAGCCGGGCAAGCCGGGACCGACCGTTGATGTCCTGGTTTTTGAGCGTGCGGCCCTGCCCAAGGGCAAGGCCGCCATGCTCGCCAGGGTCTTCGGGCAGGCGGGTTCATCCGTCTTCGTGACGGTTGCCTGCCCATCGGCGTCTGCCCTTGCCGCCGCGAGGGAAGACGTTGGACGCTGGCTGGCCGTCGTGCCTCCTGCGGAGTAGGTGCGCGGCCAACCCCCTGCTTCGCTACTTTCCAGCGGCTGTGGCGAGCCGGTTCAGGGCGACTGCGCCCACGAAGAGGCCAAAGTCGCGAAGGGCAACGTCATAAAAGTTGCCCAGGATGAGCAGGTTCACGATGATCCCCACCAGCCAGGCTGCCACCACCAGCGAGCCGATCCGTGGACGGACGGCAACCAGGATTCCCGCAAGGACTTCAATGACCCCCACCGCATACATGAAGGTCTGCGCCGACACCGGGATCACCGACGTGGCCACCGGAGCAAGGTACGTTGTCCAGTCGGTGAGGAGATTGGCGAATTTGTCGAGGCCAAAGAGGATGGGGGCTACCGTGAAGACGGTTCGCAACAGCAGGAACGCCTGCCGGGACGGCTCCAGCGCCACGGCTTGGCTACCCGCGTTTCCGGTCAATGCTGAGGTTTTCATGACACACGCTCCTTCTAAAAGTAGGTAGTTTGATTTTAGATGTCTGCAGACTATTTAGCAATGAATCTTGTTTTTAGAGATACGCTGGAGTCATGACCCGTGAACCAGGAACGAAGTTGTCGTGGGCGGAACGGCTGGCTGCACTGGCGTCGCTGGGGGATGCGACCCGGCGGCGCCTTTTTGAATACGTCGCCTCCGCCCAGTCGGCGGTTGGCCGTGACGACGCCGCAGGCGCCCTGGATCTGCCGAGAAGCACGGCATCGTTCCATCTGGACCGGTTGGTGCGGGATGGTCTCCTCGCCGTCGAATTCAGGAAGCTCGGTGGCAAGGCCGGGCCCGGTTCTGGCCGGCCAGCCAAGCTGTACCGTCCCGCTCTTGAGGAAGTGGGGGCGTCCGTCCCGGACCGGAGCTACGATCTGGCGGGGGAGCTCCTGGCATCGGCGATCGAGTCCTCGATGTCAGGCCGATGTCCCGTCGGCGAGGCGCTCGTTGCCACGGCCTACGCCCGCGGGCAGGCTGCCGCAGGCGGAGGAACCTCGCTGGAGCAGCTGCTGACACGCGTCGGCTACCGTCCCGCTCCCGATGGGCAGGGAGGCATGGTCCTCTTGAACTGTCCGTTCCACCGGCTGGCGGAGGGCCACACGGACGTCGTGTGCACCATGAACGGCGCTTTCCTCAGCGGTGCCGCGTCCGCCTGCGGAGTGCCGGAAGAGAAGGTGGAGGAGGACCGGTCCACCGGACGCTGTTGCGCCAGGATCAGGCCCTAGCCAGGGCTTTGTAGAATTAACCCGTGCCTGCTTACCTGGATCATGCCGCCACCACGCCCATAGCCGCCGAGGCGTTGGCCGCGCTGACCCGCGAGTTGGCCAGGACCGGAAACCCGTCATCGCTGCACGGCGCCGGACGGCGGGCGCGCCGCTCCGTCGAAGATGCCCGGGAAACCATAGCCGCGGCCGCAGGCGCGCACCCGTCGGAAGTTATCTTCACCTCGGGCGGAACCGAGGCCGACAACCTTGCGGTCAAGGGACTTTACTGGTCAAGGCGCAGCGAAGACCCGGGGCGGCGCCGGATCCTCTGCTCCGCCGTCGAGCATCACGCCGTCATGGACACGGTGGAGTGGCTGCAGCGGCATGAAGGTGCCGACGTCACCTGGTTGCCCGTGGACTCGAACGGGGTGCTGGACCTCGGCGTCCTCGAAGCCGAACTTCTCCGCGATCCGCAGTCAATCGCCCTGGTGACGGTCATGTGGGCAAACAATGAGGTGGGCACCATCCAGCCGGTGCGGCGCATCGTCGAGCTGTCCCACGCCGCAGGCGTGCCCGTCCACTCCGACGCGGTTCAGGCATTCGGTTCCATTCCGGTGGACTTCAAGGATTCCGGCCTGGACGCCATGTCCATCTCCGGCCACAAGATCGGCGGGCCGGTGGGTGTGGGGGCCCTGCTGCTGGGACGTGCGGTGAAGCTCACGCCGGTCCAGCATGGCGGCGGCCAGGAGCGGGACGTCCGCTCCGGCACCCTGGATACAGCGTCCATCGCGGCATTTGCCGCCGCCGCCCAGACGGCGGCGAAGAACCTGGCCGCGGAGTCGGCCCGGATCTCCGGCCTGAGGGACCGGCTGATCGCAGGCGTTCACGACGCCGTCCCTTCGGCTGTCCTGCGTGGAGCACCCGGGCCCGGCAGGCTGCCCGGAAACGCACACTTCACCTTCCCCGGCTGCGAAGGCGATTCGTTGCTCTTCCTCCTGGACCTTGCCGGCGTCGAATCATCCACCGGCTCGGCTTGCACCGCGGGTGTGCCCCGCCCGTCCCATGTACTGCTTGCCATGGGACTGGACGAAGAAACGGCCCGCGGAGCCCAGCGCTTTACGCTCGGCCATCCCTCGACCGACGCGGACGTCGACGCACTCCTGGCGGCCCTGCCCGATGCGTATGCCCGGGCCAGGCAGGCCGGAATGGCGGGTCACGAGTCGTCCATCCAGACGGCCGGAACCGTGGCGCGTCAGGATTCCGGCATCAGCTGATCAAACGGCACCGCCGGATCGGACAGCGCTGCGGCGGCCACGTCCGAGCGCGCCGAGATGAGGGCTTTAATGGTCTTCTGCGCGCTTGGCTTGCTGGATTTGGGCCAGTTCACGCTCATCCCGGCCACGACCCGTCCCTTCCGCTGCCAGAAGGCGACGAATTCCTTCGCTTCCAGGGACCCGCGGATGACCGGCGCGGCATCTGCCGCGAGCGAGGGAAAGCCGGAGTACTCCATGCTGACGTCATACTGGTCCGTGTAAAAGTACGGGATGGCGTCCAGAACTGCGTCTTGGCCGAGCATGGCTTTGCCCGCCACCTTGCCCCCGTTGAGGGCATTGGCCCAGTGCTCGCTGCGGTAGTGCTCCCCGGTGAACGGGTGCAGGGCGTTCGCAACATCGCCGGCCGCGAAGATGTCCGGTGCGCTCGTCCTCAGCGAGGCATCCGTGAGGATCCCGTTCCGGAGCTCCAGCCCGGCCGCGCCGGCCAAGGCAGTGTCCGGCACCACGCCGACGGCGATGACGACGATGTCCGCCGGCAGCCGCTCGCCCGAGTCGGTGAGCACTCCCGTGACTTTGCCCGCGTGGCCGGTGATTTCGCGTGCCGAGTCGGGCAGCAGGAACCGCACGCCGTTGCCCTCATGCAGAGTCCGGAAGAACCGGCCCAGGTCAGGCCCGATGGCTCCACCGAGCGGTACCTCCTCCAACCCCAAGAGGGTGACGTGGTTGCCGTAGCTGCTCGCCGCGGCCGCCAGCTCCATGCCAATCCAGCCGGAGCCGATCATGACAACGTTGCGGCCGCCGTCCGAGAGCTGCTCCCGCAGGTACTGGCTGTCATCGAGCGTCCGGAAAGTGCTGACGCCGTCGAGTCCGCTGCCCGGCAGCTTAAGGGGCCGGGGGAGCGCGCCCGTGGCGAGCAGCAGGGCGCCGTAGCCCTCGGACGTGCCGTCGGCGTACCGGACGGTGTGTCCGGCCGGGTCCACTTCGGTCACCGGAACACCCAGCCGGAGGGTGACGTTGTTCTCCGTGTACCAGTTCTCCGGCACGACCTCCACGGCGTCCTCCCCGGCCTTGCCCAGCAGATACTCCTTGGACAGCGGCGGCCTGATGTAGGGGTGGTGGGACTCCGCTCCGGCGATGATGATGTCGCCGTGGAAACCTTCGGTGCGCAGCGTGCGGGCGGCGGTTGCCCCGGCCAGCCCCGCGCCGGCAATAACGATGTTCTCAGGGGACATTGTCCGCTCGATTCGTCAGGCAGGCCACGCGGGCCGGCACTCTAAAACCAGTTCTTTTGACGTTAGAAGAGTCCGGCGTGGCCGTCAAGGCAATTTAGGTCCGATTGCTCCGGGCGATAGAATAAGGAAGCGGGCAGTGCAACTTGTTTCGCCGCACTGCTCCCCAGAGCGGCAGGGATACCCCGCCGACACTCCCTACACCAGCCCACAGAAAGCATCAATGCGAGTTCTAGCAGCCATGAGCGGCGGAGTTGACTCCGCCGTTGCCGCCGCCCGCGCCGTCGAGGCGGGGCACGATGTCGTCGGGGTCCATCTGGCGCTGTCCCGGATGCCCGGCACCCTGCGCACGGGAAGCAGGGGCTGCTGCACCATCGAGGACTCCCGCGACGCCTGGCGCGCCTGCGACGTTTTGGGCATCCCGTACTACGTGTGGGACTTCTCCGAGCGGTTCAAGGAGGACGTGGTCCAGGACTTCATCGACGAATACGCCGCGGGCCGCACCCCGAATCCCTGCATGCGGTGCAACGAGCGCATCAAGTTCGCTGCCCTGCTGGAGAAGGCCATCGCCCTCGGGTTCGATGCCGTGTGCACGGGGCACTACGCCAAGGTGATCAATGACGCCGACGGCAACCCCGAGCTGCACCGCGCCGCTGACTGGGCCAAGGACCAGAGCTACGTCCTGGGCGTGCTGACACATGAGCAGCTCAAGCACTCGATGTTTCCCCTCGCGGACACTCCGTCCAAGGCCGAGGTGCGCGCAGAAGCCGAACGGCGCGGGCTGTCCGTGGCCAACAAGCCGGACAGCCATGACATCTGCTTCATCCCCGACGGCGACACCGCCGGATGGCTCGCGGAGAAAATCGAAATGACCGCCGGTGACATCGTGGACGAGTCGGGATCCAAAGTGGGCGAGCACCCCGGGGCCAACGCCTTCACCGTGGGGCAGCGCCGCGGCCTGAAGCTCGGCCGGCCAGCCGCCGACGGTAAGCCCAGGTTCGTCCTCGAGATCCGGCCGAAGGAGAACAAGGTTGTTGTGGGGCCGGAGGCTCTTCTCGCCATCGATGAGATCCGTGGCATCAAGGTTTCCTGGGCCGGGCTGCCCATCGAAGAAGTGGGCACGGGTGCCGACTTCGACTGCTATGCGCAGGTCCGCGCGCACGGCGACCCCGTTCCCGCGAGGGCCCGGGTGGAGCGCGTTGCCGATGATGGCGGCGTGGAACGCGACAGCCTCGTGGTGACACTGACTGAACCGCTCCGGGGGGTTGCCCCCGGCCAGACGGTGGTGCTGTACCAGGGCACCCGGGTCCTTGGCCAAGCCACGATCGACGCCGCCCGCTCGCTGCAGCGCGCCGAGCTGAAGTAGCCCACTGTCGTGAAGTAGCCAGACCCCATCTCGGACCCCAGGACGGCCGGCGGATCTTTCCGCCGGCCGTCTTTCGTACCCGCGAGTAGCTTTCTAGCCTCCTTATGGTAAATTTTGTGTCTCATCTCACAGGATGCAACGTTTCACCGGGTAACCGTCTGATTCAATCAAGGCATCAGGCCAGCGCGCCGCCCGCACTATTCATGCCGGGCTCCGCGCGTCTTCATCGAACAGAAAGTTCACAGATGGCAATGAATAACAAAGCCGTGCGGAGCGCTATCGCGTTCGCAGGCATGTCCGCTTTCGCACTGACTGCCTGCACGGGCCCGTCCGGCGGCGGAACGTCCACCGGCGATGCCGCCGGTGGAACCATCACCTACGGGACCACCGACAAAGTAGTTACCCTCGACCCGGCCGGCTCCTACGATGCCGGATCGTTCATGGTGATGAACCAGATTTACCCGTTCCTCCTGAACGCCAAGCCGGGGAGCGCCGACGCGTCGCCCGACATCGCGGAATCGGCGTCGTTCACGAGTCCCACGGAATACACCGTCAAGCTCAAGCCGGACCTCAAATTCGCCAACGGCCATGCGCTGACATCCTCAGACGTGAAATTCTCCATCGACCGGGTGGTCAAGATCGCCGATCCCAACGGACCGGCTTCACTGCTGGGCAACCTGAAGTCCGTTGCAGCCAAGGATGATTCCACGGTTGTCTTCACGCTCAAGGCAGGCAACGACCAGGTCTTCCCGGGCGTTCTCGCCGCCAACTCCGGACCGATCGTCGACGAGGAGGTCTTTCCGGCAGACAAAGTCATGAGCGATGACGAGATCGTCAAGGCAAGGCCGTTCGCAGGCCAGTACACCATCGAGAGCTACAAGAAGAACGAACTCGTAAGCCTCAAGGCCAACCCGGACTACAAGGGCCTGCTGGGCAAGCCTGCCAACGACGGCGCCAACATCAAGTACTACGCCGACTCCAACAATCTGAAGCTGGACGTGCAACAGGGCAACATCGACGTTGCCGGCCGAAGCCTCACCGCCACCGACGCCGCCGACCTGGAAAAGGACTCCAAGGTCAAGGTGCACAAGGGCCCGGGCGGCGAGCTCCGCTACATCGTGTTCAACTTCGACACCATGCCCTTTGGCGCCAAGACATCCAACGCCGATCCCAAGAAAGCCCTCGCGGTACGCCAGGCCATGGCGAACATCGTGGACCGTGAGGCCCTTGCCACGCAGGTCTACAAGGGCACCTACCTGCCGGCATATTCGGTAGTGCCGGATGGCTTCGCCGGAGCGGTGCAGCCGCTGAAGGAGATGTACGGCGACGGCACCGGAAAGCCCAGCCTGGACAAGGCCAAGAAGGCCTTCGCCGATGCGGGGATCTCGGGCACCGTCAACATCAAACTCCAGTACAACCCGGACCACTACGGCAAATCCTCCGGAGACGAATACGCCATGATCAAGGAACAGCTGGAGAAGTCCGGCCTGTTCAAGGTTGATCTGCAGTCCACGGAGTGGGTCACCTACTCTAAGGCCCGCACGGCCGACGCCTACCCGGTGTACCAGCTGGGCTGGTTCCCCGACTACTCCGACGCCGACAACTACCTCACGCCCTTCTTCGTGCCGGGGAACTTCCTCAAGAACCACTATGAGAACCCGGCCGTCACGGACCTGGTGAAGAAGCAGCTCACCACCGTGGACAAGGCCGAACGCGAGAAGGTCCTCGGGGACGCCCAGACGGCCGTGGCGAAGGACCTCTCCACCCTGCCGCTCCTCCAGGGTGCGCAGCTCATGGTTGCGGGGGCCGACGTCAAGGGTGTTGAGCAGACGCTCGACGCGTCCTTCAAGACCCGGCTCGGAGTGATCTCCAAGTAGGTCCGTCCCTGCAGGATTCAGCCAGCCGACGGGGCGGGGCGCCAACCCGGCGTCCCGCCTCCGCGGCCACTGCATGCATGGCCGGCTCCGGCCGGGACCGCAGTGCACCCAAGACTTAGGTAAGTATGACAACTCTCATTGAGGCGCCGCCCGGCGACGCCGACGGACTGCTACCGTCCAAGAAGAAAACTGGCGGCGGGGGACTCGGCCAGTACATGATCATCAGGTTCCTCCTGATCATTCCCACCATTTTCATCCTGGTCACCATGGTGTTCTTCCTGATGCGGATCACCGGCGATCCCATCACGGCTGCGCTGGGTGGCCGGCTCCCCCCGGACCAACTGCAGGAGCGCATCCACGCCGCGGGCTATGACCGCCCCGTGTTCGTCCAATACTTCGAATATCTTGCACAGCTCGTTACGGGCAACTTCGGCACCACGCTCTCGGACAACCGCCGGGTGGTCGAGATGCTGGCCACCTACGGTTCGGCCACGCTTGAACTGACCGTCAACGCCCTCGTCGTCGCGCTGCTCGTCGGTATTCCGTTGGGCATGGTTGCGGCTCACCGCAGGGACCACGCCCCCGATGCGGTGCTGCGTGTCTTCGCCATCCTCTGCTACGCCACCCCGGTGTTCTTTGCGGGGCTGCTGCTCAAGCTCACCTTTTCGGTGTGGCTTGGCTGGCTTCCGGTGGCGGGGCGTGCCAGGACTTCCAGTGAACTGGCCCTCACGGGGCTGCAGGCGCCAACCGGGATCTATTGGCTGGATGCGGTCCGCAGCGGGAACATGGCCGCGCTGGGAGACGTCATGGCACACGCTGTCCTGCCTGCGGTCGCCCTGGGGCTGCTGACGGCAGGAATTTTCCTCCGGCTCGTCCGGACCAATGTGATCGGCACCCTCGGCAGGGACTATATCGAGGCCGGACGGTCGCGGGGCGTCAGTGAATACCGTCTCGTCACCAAGCACGCCTTCAAGCCCGCCCTCATCCCCATCATCACGGTGATGGGGCTGCAGATCGCGGTGCTCCTCGGAGGGGCCGTGCTCACGGAAACCACGTTCGAGTGGAAAGGCCTGGGGTACCAGCTGGTCAACTACCTGACCGCCCGGGATTTCGTGGCGGTGCAGGGCATCGTGGTGCTCCTGGCCGTGATCGTGGCCGTCACCAACTTCATCGTGGACGTCGTGGCCGCGCTGATCGATCCCCGCGTGAGGTACTGATATGAGCACCAATCCTCCCGTGGAGGCCAGCCTTGACCACAGGGCGCCCCTGATCAAGCGGCTTCCTGTCATTTCGCACTACAACAAGAGCGTGGGACTGCAACGCGGCATGCTGGTCACGGGCCTCGTCCTGACCGGAATTTTCCTCCTGACAGCACTCTTCGCGCCGCTCATCGCCCCCTACGGTTACTCGCAGCTGTCCGACGAGGCCGGCAGCTTTCCTGCGCAGCAGGCACCCGGCGGGAAGCACTTGCTGGGGACGACTGTTGGCGGTTATGACGTCTTTTCCCGTGTGGTGTGGGGCTCGCAGACCGCCGTTCTCGTCATTGTGGCGGCCGTGGTGCTGTCCATCTTTGCGGGCGTCATCCTTGGCCTGGTAAGCGGCTACCTTGGCGGCTGGCTGGACCGCGTCCTCGTGGTCATCGCGGACGCCATTTACGCGTTTCCGTCGCTGCTCGTAGCCATCGTCATGGCCATCGTCATCAGCGGCGGGCAGTCGAGCCTGCTCGGCGGGGTGCTTGCGGCGGCCATCTCGATCACCGTGGTGTTCATCCCGCAGTACTTCCGCGTCATCAGGGCGGAAACCATCCGGCTCAAAGCGGAGCCCTTCGTCGAGTCTGCCAAGGTGGTGGGTGCCTCCAATATCCGCATCATGAGCAGGCACATCTATAGAAATGCCACGCGGACCCTGCCCCTGATCTTCACGCTCAACGCCTCCGAAGCCATCCTCACGCTGGCAGGACTGGGCTTCCTGGGTTTCGGCATTGAGCCCAGCTCGGCCGCCGAATGGGGCTTCGACCTTAAGCAGGCGCTCGCAGACACAACCTCCGGCATCTGGTGGACGGGCGTGTTCCCCGGTCTCGCGATCGTCTGGACCGTGCTTGGCCTCACGCTCGTGGGGGAGAGCATCAACGACCTGAACGATCCCCGCCTGCGGGGACGCAGGAAGGCAGCCTCGGGCACCGGCGGCCCCGACTCGACCGCGGCTGCCCAGGCAGCCCTGCAAGCAGAATCGAGAGTGCTTTGACCATCAACCTGGGTCCGGATATGGACCAACACAAGCCGGCAGGGCAGCCCGTCCTGGATATCGACAACCTCAAGGTCACGTTCGCCACGGACGCCGGCGACGTCCACGCGGTCAAGGACGTCAGCCTCGAGGTACGGGCCGGCGAGGTGCTGGCCATCGTTGGCGAATCCGGCTCCGGTAAGACCGTCACCGCAAAGGCGATCCTCGGCCTGTTGCCGGAGACCGCCACCAGCGGCGGCGCCGTGCTCATCAACGGCACCAACATCATCAGCATCAGCGCCGCCAAGCTTCGGCAGGTCCGGGGACGCGACGTGGCGATGGTGTTCCAGGAGCCGTCAACGGCGCTGAACCCCGTCTTCACCGTTGGCTGGCAGATCGCCGAGGGCATCCGGGCGCATGGAGGCGGTCCCGGAGGCAAGCGCGTCTCCGCCAAGGAGGCGAAGGCCAGGGCCATCGACGCACTCCGCAAAGTGGGGATCCCCGATCCGGAGCACCGCGTGAACTACTACCCGCACCAGTTCTCGGGCGGGCAGAAGCAGCGCGTGGTCATCGCCGCGGCGCTTGCACTGAACCCCGGCCTGATCGTGGCGGATGAGCCCACCACCGCCCTGGACGTCACGGTTCAGGCGGAGATCCTGGAGCTCCTGCGGGATTTGCGGGACAAGTACGGGACATCCATCGTGCTCATCACGCACAACATGGGCGTCGTGGCTGACCTGGCCGACCGCGTCGTGGTGATGTACCAGGGCGACGTCGTGGAAGAGGCCCCCGCCAAGTCGCTGTTCGCCGAACCCCGGCAGGCCTACACCAAGAAGCTGCTGGCAGCCGTTCCCCACCTTGGCCGTCATTCGGCCTCCGAAGGGATGGTGGAGCGGGCCCATCAGGGCGGAAAGGTCCTGGTCGAGGCCAAGGGCCTCACCATCGAGTATCCCGGCCGGCTGGGCACACCCGCCTTCAGGGCCGTGGATGGCGTCAGCTTCACCGTCTCAGAGGGCGAGGTTTTCGGTCTGGTGGGTGAATCCGGCTCCGGCAAGACCACCATTGGGCGGGCGATCGCGGGCCTTAACCGGACTACCGGCGGCAGCCTGAACGTGCTGGGCTACGAAATGCTGCACCTCAAGGAGAAGACGTTCAAACCGCTCCGCAAGGAAATCGGTTTCGTGTTCCAGGACCCTGCGGCATCCTTCAATCCCCAGCTGACCATCGGGGACTGCGTGGCGGAGCCGCTCATCATCCACACGAACCCAACCCCGGCTCAGGCGCGCAGGCGCGTGGGGGAGCTGCTCGAATCGGTCCAGCTGCCGGCGTCGTATGCCGACCGGTTTCCGCACGAGTTGTCCGGCGGACAGCGCCAACGGGCGTCGCTGGCCCGGGCGCTGATCCTGAACCCGAAGCTGCTGATCGCGGATGAGCCGACGTCGGCCCTGGACGTTTCGGTGCAGGCGAAGGTCCTTGAGCTGTTCAAGGACATCCAGCAGGAGTTCGGGTTCGCGGCGCTGTTCATCAGCCATGACCTTGCCGTCGTGGACATGCTCTCGCACTGGGTCGGCGTGCTTTATAAAGGCAAGTTGGTGGAGCAGGGGATCGGCCACCACGTGATGGGAGCGCCGCAGCACGACTACACGAGGCGGCTGATCGCGTCACTTCCGGTGCCTGATCCCACCGAGCAGGCGAGGCGCAGGGAAGACCACCGGGCCTTGCTGGGCATCTAAACCGGAGCCCATTTATTCAGGAGTGCCCAAGAAATGCCAAAGGAGCGCCCGCCCTCATCGCAGCAGGGTGGGCGCTCTTTTCTTCTGCGGACATTTGGCCGACGCTATGCGGAAACCACCTTGATGTTGAACGGTCTATTGCTGCCTTGGGTGAGGAAAATCCGCAGCCAGAGCGGCAGCCACATCTCCATTCCGCGTGCTGCATCGAGGGAGCCCAGGTCCCGGATGTGCTCCGGCCGCCATCCGAACTCCGCGAGCAGCCCCTGCACCACTTCCTTGGCGTCCGCGTCATCGCCGGCCAGAAAGACGTCATGGTCACCGCCGGCCAGCCGCTCCGGTGCCACCATGACATCGGCACGCATGGTGTTCAGGGCCTTCACCACCCTGGCGGTGGGAAAGGCCCGCTGGATGGTTTCCGCCAGGCTGTCCGTATTCGCGATGGAGAGTGACGGCGGGAAGCCCGCCGAATGATCCAGCGGATTGGCCACGTCGATCAACACCTTGCCGTCGAGGTTCCTCGTGCTCGCCGCCGCCAGCACGTCCAGGGACACCGTGCCCGGCGTTGCATTGATCACTACCTCCCCGTCCGCAGCCGCATCGAAGAAAGTGGCGGCTTTGGCCAGCGGCCCGGCGCCGGCGGCCCATTGCACGGCCGCCTCGTTGGTGGCGGTCCGGGACCCCATGGTGACGGCGTGCCCGATCTCCACGAGTTTTCCCGCCAGGGTCCTCCCTGCAATGCCCGTGCCCAGCACTGCGATCCTCATGTCCAACCTCCGTCATCGGTCTGTTCCGGAACACTTACATTGTCCGTCCGGCGCCGGCACGGACGGCAGCTTAACACCGGCAGAGATTCCAGCCGTGCCCATAGACTGGGATCATGACCGAGCTAAACCATGATCTGCCTGACAGTGAGTCCTACGATCCCGCCGCGAGTTCGCTGGCCGGGCATGTGGATCCCGCAGTGATGGCGGAGCTGTTGTCGATCCGGTCCAGCATCGACAACATCGATGCAACCCTTGTGTATCTCTTGGCGGAACGCTTCAAGGCAACGCAGAAGGTGGGTTTTCTGAAGGCCGCGCACAGGCTTCCTGCGGGAGACCCCGGCCGTGAAACGGCCCAGATCGCCAGGCTCCGGCGGCTCGCCGAAGACGCCCAGCTCGATCCCGCCTTCGCGGAGAAATTCCTGAACTTCATCATCGGCGAGGTCATCCGCCACCATGAGGCCATCGCCGAGGACCACCATAATGCCGCCGGCCGGGGGGTCGGAGCCGAGAGTGGCGGGCCGGCCAGCCCCGCCGCAGGCCCGACGACGCCGCTCAACGCCTAAGCCGTGCCTGCAGCAGAAGAGCCCCAGCAGCGTGAGGTCACAGCCACCGCGCTCGGACCGTGGCCCGGGCAGGATCCGGTTGAAGCCACCCGCAGCATCCGCGGTGAACTTGGCAGCCCGCACCTTCCGTATCTTGCCGAACTGCCTGGCCGCGGAGTAGGCGCCGACGCCATCGGCCGTACAGCATCCCTCCTGGTTGAGATGGCAGTGGACGTGCAGCCGCACGGCTGGCGCATCGTTGACCGTCCGGGGCGTGACCTTATCCGGGCGAAGTCGGCGCTCTCCACCGACATCAACGTACTCGCGGACGTTGCCGGCGAAGAGGACAATCCGGCTCAGGACTTCAAGGTCCAGCTGCGGGGCCCGTTGAGCCTGGCGGCCGGGCTCCACCTGCACAACGGTGAGCGCGCGCTGATTGACTATGGTGCCCGTCGCGATATTGCCGCTTCCCTTGCCGCCGGAGTGGGGGAGCACCTGGCCCGGGTAGGGGGTGCTGTTCCCGGCGCCCGGCTGGTGGTCCAGCTTGACGAACCGGACATCGCCTCCGTGCTGGGCGGCACCATTCCTACGTCCAGTGGCTACCGGACGCTGCGTTCGGTTCCAGGCCAGGAGGTGTCGGAACTTTGGCGCGTTGTGGTTGACGCACTCCGCGCCGCCGGCGCCGCCGAGGTGGTCATTTCGGTGCCCGAAATTGAGGCGCCGATTGATCGGATCCTCGCGGCCGGTGCGGACGGCATCGCCGTTCCCCTCAAAGCGCTCACGTCACGCCAATGGGAGCAGTTGGCCGAGGCCGTTGAGGCGGGCAAACGACTGTGGGCGGGTGCCCTGGCCGTGGAAAACCCCGCGGCGGACCTTGCGAAGGCCAGCGAGGTTGCCGACGCGGTGTGGCGTCCCTGGCGGCAGCTCGGTCTACCTGCGGCAGCGCTGCGCACGCTCAGGATTACCCCGTCCGGTGGGCTCGACACGTTTACGCCCACGGGCGCCACCGCCGTGCTCACGCGGCTGACCCACGCTGCCGACGCCCTGAACCAGTTGGCGCTGGGCTGAAGGACCGCCGGTCCGTCAGCTCCGCTGTTCCCAGCGATCGGGAGCGGCATATCCAGGCAGGAAACCCGGCGTCGCGTTGCCCTCCGGATACGATTCAAGCCGGTAGTCGAAGTGCCCGGCATAGACCAGCACCAGTCCGACCTGCGGCTGGATCACCTTCACCTGGATGCGGTGACGGCCACGGTCCCCGTCTGACGGCTCCCACCACTGCTCGGCGTAGGCCTTGGCGTCGAGTGCAGCAGGCAGCGGCAGGCGGAGCGGACCCAGGAACAGCCGGGATGCTCCGGAGACGCCGCGGAGCCTGCCCTCCGGGGTCGCGCTCAGGTTGAGGTCTGTGACCAGCCGGCGGTACCTGCCCACATAGTCCACGAGCCTGGCCTGCCCGCCGGAAACACCGGACGCCGCCGAAGACACGCTGGTGGTGTCCTGAAAGATCCTGGTGCGGCCGGGAAAGAAAATCTCCCGCCGGGCGGTCAGGCTGGAGCGGCCGAACGGGTCCAGATGCGCATGGTTTTCGATCCGGAACGGCACGCTTTCGCCGTATTCGGGGAAAAATGCCTGTTCTCCTGCCGTCATCCGGAGCAGCGGCCGCAGCCATTGTTGCCGGCACCCGACGACGTCAAAGGTGCCTTCGCCCACACCATACGTGCCTGAACCCGGGGTGAGCGAAAAGTAGTCCTGGAGTTCAGGCTGCAGCCGGGCGAACCCTGCCCCCATAGCCTGTTCGTAGATCGGCATGGTCATTGGAACCTCCTGATGGGCTTGCCGTGTCCTGCTGCATCCTAGCGGGCTGCACCGCTGGCCCGTGCCACGGCCCCTGCCGAAAATGCCGCCGCGCCGCCATGCCGAGGATGCCGTCAATAGGACAAAGCAAGGGCAATAAGGGAATATATAACTATGAAGGCACGCATTCTGGTAGTGGACGATGACGAGGCATTGGCTGAAATGATCGGCATTGTTTTGCGCAATGACGGCTTCGAGCCGGTCTTTTGCGCGGACGGCGGGCAGGCCCTGGATATCTTCCGCTCCTCGAAGCCGGACCTCGTGCTGCTAGACCTGATGCTTCCGGGGACAGACGGCATCGAGGTATGCCGCCAGATCCGGTCGGAGTCCGATGTCCCGATCGTCATGCTGACTGCCAAGTCGGACACCTCGGACGTCGTCCGGGGCCTGGAATCCGGTGCCGACGACTACGTGCCGAAACCCTTCAAGCCGGCTGAACTGGTGGCCCGCGTCCGGGCCCGGCTCCGGCCCGGCGACCAGAAGGCCCCGGAGACGCTCCGCATCGCGGACGTCACCATCGACGTCGCGGGCCACGCCGTGAGCCGCGGCAGCGAGCGGATCTCACTGACGCCGCTGGAGTTTGACCTGCTGGTCGCCCTGGCACGCAAACCCTGGCAGGTTTTCACCCGCGAGCTGCTCCTGGAACAGGTTTGGGGCTACCGCCACGCAGCGGATACCCGGCTGGTCAACGTCCATGTCCAGCGTCTGCGGTCGAAGATTGAACGTGATCCGGAAGCGCCGGAAGTAGTATTGACGGTTCGTGGTGTCGGCTATAAAGCAGGTTCCTGAACCCCAGGGCCAGAATCCCTCCGAAGCCCCCGAGGGCCCCGGCGGATCTGACACGCCGCGCGGCACCGACGGCCCCCACGCGCAGGCTGCCCACCCAACTGCCGGGCACACTGCTCCCGGGCACACCGCTCCGGAACACACCGCTCCGGAGCATACCGACGCCCTTTCAAGCGGCTTGGCCGGGTTGCCGCTGCGCGTGCGGATCTGGAAACGGCGCGCCCTCATCGTCTCGCTGCGCGTCCTGCGGCTCGTGCGTACAGGGCTGGACAAGGTCTTTCCCGGGATCCGGTTCCTGCTGCGCGCCCTCCAGCGCAGGTGGCGGCGTTCCCTGCAATTCAGGACAGTCCTGACCACCCTGCTGCTGTCAATGAGTTCCTTTGCGATCGTGGGGGCGTACCTGTCCAACCAGATTGCCAACAACCTCTTCCAGGAGCGGCTGACGCAGGCGGAGTCGGAGACCCGGTACAACGTCAAGCAGGTGCAGGATACGTTCGACGGCGCCCAGGTCACCGACCAGTCCAGCGTGATCACCCTCGTCTATGACACCTTGAATGCCGTCGAAGGCAGAGGATCCGTGATCCAGCGGCGCTACGTCTTTGAGGCGATGCCCGAACAAACAAAGCCCCGGAACCGGTGGGTGGAGTCTCGGGCTTCAGACCAGCTGACCGTCAGCGTCATTCCCAAGGATCTTCGGGCCGCCGTCCAGGACTCGGGTAAAGACCAGTTCTGGGCGTCCATGCAGTTCCCGGTGGGCACCGAGGACCGTCCTGGCATCGCCGTCGGCAACAAGGTGACATTCAACGGCACCGTCTACGAGCTCTACCTGATCTACGACCTGGACACCGCCCAGCAGACCCTGGACGAGATCCAAAACGTCCTGTGGGCTGGCGGCGCCGCCCTGATCATCATGATTGGCGGCATCGCGTGGTACGTCACGCGGAATGTGGTCAGCCCCGTCAGCCATGCTGCTGTCGTGTCCGAAAAGCTCGCGGCCGGACAACTGCAGGAGCGGATGGTGGTCAAGGGCGAGGACGAAGTGGCGCGGCTCGGGGCGTCCTTCAACCACATGGCGGCCAGCCTCCAGGAGCAGATCACCCAGCTTGCCACGCTGTCGCAGATGCAGCAGCGGTTCGTCTCCGACGTTTCCCACGAGCTGCGGACCCCGCTGACCACCGTGCGAATGGCAGCTGAGGTGCTGTACGACGCCCGCGACGATTTCGACCCCATTAACAAGAGGTCAGCGGAGCTGCTTTACAACCAGGTTGAACGCTTCCAGTCCCTGCTCGCTGACCTGCTCGAGATCTCCCGCTTTGACGCCGGCGTTGCCATGCTGGACGCGGAGGCCACGGATATCGTGCAGCTCGTTTCCCATGTCATGGAGGGCGCCACGCCAGTGGCCGAGGAGTACGGTTCGGCCATGACGCTGAACGCCCCGGAGGGAAGCATCGTGGTGGAGATGGACGCCCGGCGGATCGACCGCATCCTCAGGAACCTCGTGCTGAACGCCCTCGAGCACGGTGAAGGGAAGCCGGTGAACATCTCAGTGGCGTCCAACGCGACCGCGGTAGCCGTCACCGTCCGTGACCACGGCATCGGCATGACTCCGGCCGAAGCGGCCAGGGTCTTCGACCGATTCTGGCGCGCGGACCCTGCCAGGGCCAGGACCACAGGAGGCAGCGGCCTCGGCCTGTCCATCGCCACAGAGGACACCAAGCTGCACAGCGGGTGGCTGCAGGCCTGGGGAAACAAGGGTGTCGGCTCCAACTTCCGGCTCACCCTTCCCCTGAAACAGGGCGGCACGATCACGAAGTCACCGCTGCAGCTTGAACCCGCGGATGTCGCCCTGCCCGGTGCCGTTGACCGCACCGTCCTCGTACTGGGCAATCCGGAAACGGACGGAATCCCCGAGGGGCAGCAGGGAACGGCAGCGCCCCGCGAAACTGACGCCGCGCCCGCCGGCGACGTTGCCCCGGAAAGAGCCGCCACGGGGGAGAGGTCATGAGGGTGAGGCCGTCGGCGGTGCGCCGCTTAGGGGCGGCGATCACCGCCGTCGTACTTCTTTTCGTGGCGTCGTGCGCACAGATCCCCCGGTCTGGTCCGGTGGGAAAGAGCACCGATGAGAGCGCGGGAAATCCCAACGCGCCCGTCTTCTTCCCCGTTGCGCCCCGCACCGGGTCCAGCCCGGAAGCAGTCATCGAGGATTTCTATCTGGCGGGCAGCGGCTACGAGGATGACTACGCCGTGGCACGCCAGTACCTCACCCAGGCGTCGTCGGTCGCTTGGAAGCCCGACCAGCGCACGCTGGTTTTCCGTTCCGAGCGGGTGGTGAGGACCGGCGTCGAGGGGGTCTTCAACTACGAACTGGATGTTGCCTATTCCGTGGACGCCGACGGCGTGGCCACCCAGATGCCGGAAGGCACCAAGGAGAGCATCCCTGTCACGCTGGCCCAGGTCGACGGGGAGTGGAGAATATCCAAGCTTCCGGACGGCACCGCCATCCCCGAAGAGACGTTCAAGGTTATCTACGGCGCCTATCCCATCTACTTTTATGACCCCACGTTCACCTATGCCGTCCCCGACGTGCGTTGGTTCATCAAGAAGAAGACCGTCAAGTCGATGACCAGCGCCCTGCTGGGCGGGCCGGCACCGTATCTCAAGGGCGCCGTGGTCAGCGCCTTCCCGTCTGGAATGAAGCTGGCGCGGGAATCCGTGCCTGTTGTCTCGGGAGCAGCCCAGGTGGATCTGTCCGCCAAGGAACTCACCGAAGCCTCCACTGAAGACAGGCTGAGGATGCAGACCCAGCTGGCCCTGACGTTCCGCAGCCAGCCGGACGTCATCAACGTGGAGCTCCGGGCCAACCAGGACCTGGTGCGCGTTGAGGACAACGGATCGGTGCTGCCGCCGGTTCAGAACAGGAATGTTCCGGCCCGCCAGATCGCCATCAGCAACAACGAGCTGGTGCGCTACGAGAACAACAGAATTTCGCCGCTGCCCGACATGCAGTCCGTTGCGGGGCTGAAGCCCCGGGCGCCGGCCGAATCGCCGGTCTCGCAGTCCGTGGCGTTCCTGGACAGCACCCGGAGCACGTTGTATTCCATGGTTCCGGGGCAGGCCCCGCGGGCCCTGATCACCCGGCGCACGCTGTCCCGCCCGTCCTTCGGCCTGCAGGACTGGGTCTGGACTGCGGGGCCCGGCGCGCAAGGAGTCACCGAACTCACGGCATTCCGCCCCACCGGAATAGCGCAAGGTTCCACCGTGCCGTCCGTGACGCTGACTCCGTCCTGGCTGGCAGGCCGTACCGTGAACGATTTCCGCATCTCGCGGGAGGGCGTGCGCGCGCTGGTCATTTCCGAACAGAACGGTGTGACCCGGGTGCAGGTGACCGGCATCATTCGAGGCGCCGACGGGACCCCCAAGGAGTTGACGTCGCCGATCACCCTGCAGTCGAGCACCAGCCCGGACCAAGGTGTCTGGGTCAGTGACACGACGGTAGCGGTGATGGACGGCTCAGTCTCGGCGAACGTCGCTCCCGAACTGCTTTCCCTGACGTCCACCCAGCCACAGAAGCTCGCGCCGTGGCGCGGTTTGGTGTCCCTCAGCGCCGGGAACGGATCCGAGGAAATTTACGCCCAGTCCGCGGACGGCATCTTCCAGAGGCTGGGAAACGGCTGGTCACCGCAGCTGAAGGGACCCACGGACCCCTCGTTCCCGGGCTGATTAAGGTTCCCCGGCTGATTCCGGAGTTTTCCACAAGGGCGCGGGAGCGTCTTCCATAGCGCACTTCTCCAGGCAATGCTTGCTGCGTGGAGACCCGATGCGCGGAACCCGTCCGCAGCGCGGCAGGGGACCCTGACCTGGTGCCCCAGCTGCCCGGACGAGCTAAGCACCGCAGTGAACACCGGCGGCGGCTGCTGAGGGCAGCGGACCTGCTGACTGAGGCGGCGGCCGAGGTGATGGCGCTGGCCGTGCCTGTCGAGTGCGTGTGCTGCGGTAACGAGGACAGGGCCATCTGCTCCGGCTGTGAGCGGCAGATCCGGCTGCTCACCCGGCTGCCGTTCCGGGCCGAATCCTCAGCTCCGGCCCTGATGGGTACTGATGGCTCCGTCCTGCTGCCGGTGGTGGCGGCGGGCATCTACCGCGAAGAGCTGGCGCAGTCGGTGCTCTCCTTCAAACGCCATGGCCAGGGACCTCTGGCTGCCTCGCTGGCCAGGGCACTGGGAGGGGCGATCCGCGCCGCCGTGGGCGGGGGCCAGGACATCTGGCTGGTGCCGGTACCCAGCAGCAACGGCGCCTACCGGAAACGCGGGTTCACGCCGGTCCTCCTCTTGCTCCGCTACCTCCAACGCCGCCGCGTCCTCGGCGGCCTGGAGTGTCATGACGTCCTCCGTAAGATCAGGGTGCCCGCGGCAGCCCCAGGCAGTTCCAGCGGTCAAAAGGGGCTGAGCCGAGGGGCGAGGGCCAGCAGGGTACGGGGCTCCATGCGGGTTGGCTGGACGGCGGGCGGAAGCGGGCTCGCGGGGCGTCCCTGCATTATTGTTGACGACGTCCTGACCACCGGTGCGACGCTCGCCGAGGCCGCCCGGGCACTTCACCAGGCCGGGGCGGTGGTGCGTGGCGCCGTGGTCCTGGCGGCCACCCGCGCGCCCGACGCAGCACCGCCGCAGCACTGCTCCGGGGCACCCAGCCGGGTACCGGAGTCATAGAAAAAAATAAAGGGCGAAAGGATGAATAACTCGTTGCTATGAACTAACGTCGGGTATGGGTACCAAGATCAGTTGTACCTTTCGATAGCGGCTCGGAAAGGGGCTCGACTGTCAATCAGATCGTCCCCACGAAGTGCCGCCGTCGTGTCACCGAAGTCATTTGGAGGGCACCATGGAGTTCATGATCAGCGGACGAAATCTGACGGTCTCGGACCGATTCCGCGAATACGCCGGCGAAAAGATCTCGAAGATCGAGTCGCTTGGGGACAAGGTTCAGCGGGTGGATGCGAAGGTTTCCAAGGAAACGAATGCGCGCCAGACCGGCGACCAGCTCACAGTTGAAGTGACAGTCCTGGGCAGGGGCCCCGTAATCCGTGCCGAAGCAAGCGCCGCAGACAAGTTCGCCGCGTTCGATCTCGCTTACAACAAGCTGCTGGAGCGGCTCCGCAGGGCAAAGGACCGCAAGAAGGTCCACCACGGGCGGCACACGCCCAAGGCGGTCCGCGAGGCGACGGCATCCCTGGAGCCCGCCAGCGCCAACGAGCCTATTTACGTCGAAGCGAGCAACCGCGCCGAGCCTGCGCCGGAGCCGGCCGAGAAGTCGCCCTACGACGTCGAAAATGACATTCCTGCCGGAGATTCTCCGGTTTTGATCCGCCGCAAGGTATTCCCGGCTTCCTCCCTCACGCTGGATGACGCCGTGGACAACATGGAGCTTATCGGGCACGACTTCTACCTCTTCGTGGACAAGGCCACGAACGCGCCCTCAGTTGTGTACCGGCGCCGCGGCTGGACGTACGGCGTCATCACCCTGGACCACTACTGCGAGCCCGGCGAGAACACCTTCGAGGAGAAGATCCACGCCTACCGCTCTGACGATGCGGCCGCAACCGCCTAGGATGGTGCCCTAACAACGAAAGGGCTGACATGGTTGCGACGCTGAGCCTTACACAGGCCCGGCGGATCGCGCTGGCAGCCCAGGGACTGGACAAAGGACGGCCCGCCGGACCCGTGACCCCACGGACGGTGGGCCGGACCTTTGCCCGGATACAGCTGGTTCAGATCGACTCGGTCAATGTCCTGGCGCGGAGCCACTTCCTGCCCTTTTTCTCCAGGCTGGGCAACTATGACCGCACCATCCTGCAGCAGATGGCGGGCAGGCATCCCCGGCGCATGGTCGAGTACTGGGCCCATGAGGCGAGTTTCATCCGGCCCGAACACTTCCAGGACCTCGTGACGTGGCAGAACCGCACCTGGGTGGGAGCGTCGGCCATGGATCCCGCGCTCCGCTCCGGCGTGACCCGCCTCGTACTGGAGGCCCTGGCCGCCGGAAAACCCATGACGGCCGCGGAGCTTACAGCGGCCATCGGCCATGTGGAGGACCGCCAAAACGTCAACTGGGGCTGGAACTGGAACGCGGTCAAGCGCGTCCTGGAGCACCTGTTTGAAGAGGGCGTCGTCGCCTCCGCATCGCGGACGGACCAGTTCGAGCGCCGGTACGCCCTGACCAAGGACGTGCTCCCGGCCGCGGCCCTGGAGGCGGCCCCTGATCCCCAGGCGGCCATGGACAGGCTCATCGACGCAGCGGCGCAGGCGCACGGCATCGGGACGGTGCGCTGCCTTGCCGATTATTTCAGGGTGCCGATGAAGGCTGCGGCCGTATCCATCCAGCATCTTGT
Source organism: Arthrobacter sp. Soil_N43 (assembly GCF_057655195.1). Lineage (NCBI taxonomy): Bacteria > Bacillati > Actinomycetota > Actinomycetes > Micrococcales > Micrococcaceae > Arthrobacter > Arthrobacter sp. Soil_N43. The sequence continues at coordinate 58,570 of NZ_JBDGML010000106.1, read as the reverse complement.
TGAGAGTGGACGGCTGGAGCCGGTCACTGTTCGCGGCTGGGACCGAAAAGTGTTCCGGCACGTCGATGCCCGGCTGCCGCGGACAGCAACGGGCAGGGCCCTGCTGAGCCCGTTCGACTCCCTGGTTTTCGAGCGGCGGAGGCTGGAGGAGCTGTTTGGGTTCCACTATCGGATCGAGATCTATACCCCTGAGCCGAAGCGCCGGTTCGGCTATTACGTTCTGCCTTTCCTGCTGCGTGACCGCATCGTGGCCAGGGTTGACCTGAAGACCGACCGCGCCGGCGGCAGGCTGCTGGCCAAGGCATGCTTCGGCGAGCCGGACGCTCCGGCAGACACCGCCGTCGAGCTCGCCGCCGAACTGCTCCTGATGGCCGAGTGGCTGGGACTTGACGAGGTAATCGTGTCACCGGCCGGAGACCTCTCCGCTGCTGTGGGCGCGGCCATTCACGGCGTAGGACGGCAGTATCCGCTCTGAGGGAACAGGACTACCTCCTTTGCGTCTCTCCCGTAGACTGAACACGCCAGAATTCGGCAGCATGAGACTGGGAGCAACTTCACGTGGCATCACTAATCGAAAAACTTCTCCGCACAGGTGACAAAAAAACCCTGAGGCAGCTGCGGAACTATGCCGATTCCATTAACGCCCTTGAAGACTCATTCAAAACATTCTCCGACGCAGAGCTCCGCGAAGAGACAGACCGGCTCCGGGCGCGCCACCAAGGCGGTGAAAAACTCGATGACCTCCTGCCGGAGGCGTTCGCCGCCGTCCGCGAGGCGTCCTCACGAACCCTTGGCCTACGCCACTTCGACGTCCAGCTGATGGGTGGTGCTGCACTCCACCTTGGGAACATCGCGGAAATGAAGACCGGTGAAGGAAAGACGCTCGTCGCCACGGCCCCTGCCTACCTCAATGCCCTCGCCGGAAAAGGCGTACACGTCGTCACGGTCAACGACTACCTCGCCGACTACCAGTCCGAGCTGATGGGCCGCGTCTACCGGTTCCTGGGTCTCACCAGTGGCTGCATCCTTTCCAACCAGGACCCGGCCATCCGCCGGCAGCAGTACGCCGCGGACATCACCTACGGAACCAACAACGAATTCGGCTTCGACTACCTGCGCGACAACATGGCCTGGGACAAATCGGAACTGGTCCAGCGCGGGCACCACTTCGCGATTGTCGATGAGGTCGACTCCATCCTCATCGATGAGGCCCGGACCCCGCTCATCATCTCCGGACCGGCGCAGGGCGACACCAACCGCTGGTACAGCGAGTTCGCCAAGGTGGTGCTGCGGCTGCAGGCGGAGAAGGACTACGAGGTCGACGAGAAGAAGCGCACCGTCGGCGTCCTCGAAAGCGGTATTGAAAAGGTCGAGGACTACCTGGGCATCCAGAACCTCTACGAATCCGCCAACACCCCGCTGATCGGCTTCCTGAACAACGCCATCAAGGCCAAGGAACTGTTCAAGCGCGACAAGGACTACGTCATCCTTGATGGGGAGGTCCTCATCGTCGATGAGCACACGGGCCGCATCCTCGCCGGCCGGCGCTATAACGAAGGCATGCACCAGGCGATTGAGGCCAAAGAAGGCGTCGAGATCAAGGCCGAAAACCAGACCCTCGCCACCGTCACGCTGCAGAACTACTTTCGCATGTACGGGAAGCTGTCTGGCATGACCGGTACGGCTGAGACGGAAGCCGCCGAGTTCATGAGCACGTATAAGCTCGGCGTCGTGGCCATCCCGACCAACCGGGACATGCAGCGGATCGACCGTCCGGACCTGGTCTACAAGAACGAAACCGTCAAGTTCGATGCTGTGGTCAAGGACATTGCCGAGCGCCACGAACAGGGCCAGCCCGTCCTGGTCGGCACCACCAGCGTCGAGAAGAGCGAGTACCTGTCGCGGCTGCTGGCCAAGGAAGGCATCCGGCACGAGGTGCTCAACGCCAAGAACCATGCGCGGGAAGCTGCGATCGTTGCGCAGGCTGGCCGCAAGGGTGCAGTCACGGTGGCCACCAACATGGCTGGCCGCGGTACGGACATCATGCTGGGCGGTAACGCCGAATTCACCGCCATCGCTGAACTCGCCAAGAAGGGGCTGGATCCGGAGGAAAACTCCGTGGAGTACGAGGCCGCGTGGCCGCAGGCGCTTGACGCCGCCAAGCAGGCCGTCAAAGAAGAGCATGAGGAAGTGCTGAACCTCGGTGGCCTCTATGTGTTGGGCACTGAGCGGCACGAGTCACGCCGGATCGACAACCAGCTCCGCGGCCGTTCGGGGCGCCAGGGCGACCCCGGCGAATCGCGCTTCTACCTCTCGCTGACTGATGACCTCATGCGGCTGTTCAACTCCGGGGCAGCCGAGCGCCTCATGAACAGCTCGGTACCCGACGACGTGGCCCTCGAATCCAAGCTGGTTTCCCGTGCCATCGCCTCGGCCCAGGGCCAGGTGGAGGGCCGGAACGCTGAACAGCGCAAGAACGTCCTGAAATACGACGACGTTCTCAACCGCCAGCGTGAAGCCATCTACGGCGACCGACGCCGGATCCTCGAGGGTGACGACCTGCACGAAAAGGTGCAGTTCTTCCTGGAAGACACCATTAATGCGCTGATCGACGAAGCCACCGCGGAGGGCAACGGAGACGACTGGGATTTCGACCAGCTCTGGACGAACCTCAAGACGCTCTACCCCGTCACGGTGACCTCGCACGACGTGATCGACGAGGCGGGCGGAAAGTCGCGCATCACGGTCGATTTCCTGAAGGAAGAGATCCTCTCCGACGCGAAGCTGGTGTACCAGGCCCGCGAGGAGGCCATTGGCTCCGAAAGCATGCGCGAGCTGGAGCGGCGCGTTGTTCTTTCGGTCATTGGCCGGAAGTGGCAGGAGCACCTGTATGAGATGGACTATCTCAAGGAGGGCATCGGGCTGCGCGCCATGGCTCAGCGTGATCCGCTGGTCGAATACCAGCGCGAAGGCTTCACCATGTTCCAGGCCATGATGGAGGCCATCCGCGAGGAAAGCGTCGGGTTCCTCTTCAACCTTGAAGTTGAAGTCACTCCCGCCGAGGACGTGGTGGTGGCCGACGCCGCCGGAGGCCACACCGAACATCACGAGCCGCAGATCCGTGCCGCCGGTCTGGAAGCGCCGGAAAAGCCGGCGCAGCTGCAATACACGGCGCCCGCGGAAGGCGGCGGGACCCAAACCCGCGTCGAGGGCAGGGCGGCGGGACGCTCCGGGAATCCGGCGAAGGCCGCATCGCAGGCCCGCCGCGACGGCAAGAAGAAGCGCTAAGAGTCGAACGTACTGAAATCCAGAGCAAGGGACCCGGGCAACGCGCCCGGGTCCCTTGCTGTTTGCGGGTCTTTTCGCCGCTGGATGCTCACCCGATTTCCAGCGCCGTGACCCGCCAGACCTGTTTGCTGCGTTCGAGCCGGACAGCGACGGCGCGTGCCCTCAGCTCGTCGATGACCACCGCGCTGGCTTCATAGATGTCCGGCGTAATTTCGCAGGCCCGGACCGAGCGGACGGCCGGGTTCCGGTGGAGGCGTCCCAGCTTCCGGGGCGCACGGGCAGCTTCCCGCCGCGTCAGGCAGGCGCGATGCTGGAGCGCCAGCAGGCATCTTTGGTCCAAGCGCCGCGCCAGTTGGTTGATCGGCCTGGTGCCGGCGAGGACTTCTATGGCCGCCTGGACAGTGGACCTTGTGATGGCGCAAATCTCCTGCACCTCTTCAGCCGCATCAAGCCCCATCGATGGGACGGCCTGTGTCGCTGTGGTGCCCGCGCTCCGGATAGTGGTTGCAGCGGTCATGATTTCGGTCCTTTGGCTTGAAATGGGATTGAGGGCACGCCAGGGATGCCAGGCACGCAGTAGGGCGGGAGCTGAGAGGCGGTGCAGTGCCCGTCCTGCTCAGGGAGCCCTGAGGATCTGGCCCGGCAGGAGGAGATCCGGACTGCTGCCGATGACGGCGCTGTTGGCTGCAAACCAGCGTGGCCATTCCCGGGCTATTTCGACGTCGGTGGCTTCCGGGCCCAGGTGCCGGGCAGCGATCGTCCACAGAGAATCTCCCGACCTGACCACGAGTTCCTGACGGGGTGGCAGCATGTTCGCGGCCCTGGCCGGCGCCGAGGTGACAAACTTGGGCGCCGGAACCGGCGGACTGGCCTGCCACTGCGGCTGCACATCAGACGTGCCGGGCACCGCCGCGCCGGTGGCGTGGCCCTCCTGTGCAGGCTCCGTGGCGAACCCCGGGCTCACGTGAGGCAGGACTGGACTGTCGGCGCACTGGGCCTGGGTTGGCGCCCATGCGGCAGACAGTGCAACCGTGTGGCTGGGGACGAGCCCCGACCCCTGCGAAGCGTCCGCGTGGGCGAGGGGCGCAGCCACCAGCTGCATGCCCAGGACGCCCAGGGCGAGCCGACGCATGAACGCCGGGCTGAGGCGTGCGCTGAGCGCCGCAGCGCGCACCCTGCCGCACCGTTCCAACAGGGCAGCCGCGAAAGCGGACGCAAGCGAAAGCACCCACCAGGCGACTATGACAAGCCCGGCAGCAGCACTCACGAAGCCGAGGAGATCCTCGAAGGCGAGGGACTGCCGCCGGGAGGCGGAATGATGCCACTGCTCCATGAGGCCTGCCCCGGTGACGGCCAGGAAGCACCCCAGTCCCAAGATGACGAACGCCAAGGCAGCGTCTGAACCGGATGGCCTTGAAGTGGAGGGATACATGCCTGTTCCTTCTTCGCTTTGTGACTACTGCTCGGTGATGCTTTCCAGGGCGGTTTAATACAGTTTGATGCAGTTTAGTGCAGTTTGATGGCTACAACGACAGTGTGCTGCATCTTGCGCACCGCTGTCCAGAGTTATTCGTCGTTGATGTGGATTGACCGTTACCGGCGGCCCGCTTAGGGTTGCGCCATGCGATGGAATGCCCTGTTTGATGACCTGGAGGCGCAACTGGCGGAGGCTGAGGTCCTGGGCCGTGAGTCCGAGGTATCGGAGCGGGCGCGCGCAGAGCTGGCATCCATCGGCATGGCCGATCGGCTCCGGGGATCATTGGGCCGGAGGGTTGGCGTTCATCTGGTGTCCGGGACGGACTTCCTGGGCACCTTGAGCCACGCGGGCGCAGAAAGCCTGGTGATCGATGAGGCAGCGCACCAGATTCTGGTTCCATACGCGGCGGTGTCCCACTACACGGGGATTGGCCGGCATGCCTTGGCCGAGCCATCGGCAGTGCGGAGAAGGCTGGGTCTGGCAAACGCGCTTCGGAGCCTCGCGCGGGACAGGGCGCCGCTCACTGTCCTGCTGGCCCGAGGTCCAGCCGGCGAGGTGCGGATTGCAGGCGTCATCGACCGGGTGGGGCGGGACTTCCTGGACCTTGCCGTCACGCCTCCGGGTGAAGCACGCAGGGCACCGAACGTCGTGGAGGTTGCAACCGTTCCCTTTGGGTCTTTGCTCGCACTTCGTTCACTGCGGCCCGGAGAACTGTAGCGGTTTCGGGGGAGCGGGGATCAGTCTGACTTCGACTTGGCCTCTTCGATCATCCGGCTGGCCTCGGCATAACGTTCTTCTATGTATTGCTCAAGCATCTTCTCTTCGACCCGCCATTGACCGCGGCCACCCACCTGAATGGCTTTCAGTTCGCCGCTGCGCACAAGTGCATATGCCGCGGGCGAGTTGATCTGAAGCTGCTCGGCTACATCTGCAAGGGTGAGAAAACGGGGCATAGCTCAATTCTGCCATCTGCGTTTCCCGATGGTGCCGTTATCCACAGTTTGATGATGTTTGGTCCCGTGACTTCCCGATTGCCCAAGGATGCCGTATCAATAATCATGACTGGCGCGTCCACAGCGCCTGACGCTTCAAGGGGGAGCAAGCACGCATGAGTTCCAGCGCCGTGGCCGCAGGTGCCCGTCTCAAAAGGCCTTCGTGGAAGGATCCAAGACTGCTGGTGGGGGTGCTGCTGATCCTCGCTTCGGTGGTGGGGGTGATATCCCTCCTCGGCAGTGCGGATAAGACCACCGAGGTATTCGTCGCCCGCGAGGCGATTGCCGTTGGAGAGAAGCTCACCCCGGACAACGTCAGCCGGGTCAAAGTGCGGCTGGGGGAAGTGGAGTCCCACTACATCACGGCGGAGTCCGGCATGCCTGACGGTGTGGTGGCTGTCCAGCGGATCGGAAAGGACCAGTTGCTGCCCCGGGAAAGCCTGGGGGCCGTGGACCTGCTGGACAGGAAGCCGGTCGCCGTCACAGTGCAGGAAGCGCTGCCGGAACAGGCTGTGGCCGGCACCCGTGTTGACGTGTGGGTATCGATGCCCGATGCGAGGAACGGATTCGCCCAGCCCAAGCTCCTACTCCCTGGCGCGGAAATCGCCGAGGTCTCACCCGGTTCAACTGCTCTGGGATCCTCGAAATCGACCGTCCTGATGGTTCTGGTGGGCGACGAGCATATGCCTTCCCTCCTCGGAGCGCAGGCAAATGAGGCCAAGATTTCCGTGGTGTGGAATCCCGGCGGGGCTGCGAAATGAGTATTCCGGTAGTCACGGTCGGGCAGGCCCAGGATCTGGTCGGCGGCCTGGAGAGACTCCATGGACCCGTCACTGTCGTGCGTCGGTGTGCCGAGCTGGCGGAGTTGTTGGCTGCGTGCCAAAGCGGACTTGCCCGGGCGGCTGTCGTGGCCGAGGGGAGCGAAGAATTGACCGCATCCCTCGTCGACCGGCTCGGCGCCGTGGGTGTTGCTGTCATCGCACTGACGGACAGCGAGGGAGAGTCTTCCCGGCTGCGCGGCATTGGCGTGTCCGCGGTTATTTCGACCGTGGCATCCGCAGCATTGGCTGAGCGCATCTCTGAGGCAGTTGCCCAGTTCTCGGGGCGGGGGATTGCCGCCAAGGAACGGGTGCAGCCGGGCGTCGCTGAGGCGAGCCCTGTTCCGCAGCCCGGGGCGGACGATGGCGGCGACACTTCGGCCGAGCCTGGAACAGGAAAGATCATCGCCGTGTGGGGTCCTGCCGGATCACCCGGACGGACCCTGTTGGCTGTGAACATTGCCGGCGAACTGGCGGCAGAAGGAAAGTCCGTCCTGCTCGTTGACGCCGATAGCTATGGAGCCAGCATTGGCGCGGTTCTCGGGCTCCTGGACGAAGCGGCAGGCCTGGCGCAGGCCTGCCGCCTTGCCGACCAGGGGCTCCTCGACACGGCATCGCTGCTGCGGGTGGCAGTGCCTGTTTCCACGAAATCGGGGACCCTCCGCGTCCTGACCGGCATAACGCGTGCGGACCGTTGGACTGAACTTCGGGCCGCCGCGCTCGCACTTGTGCTCGAGCGGGCCAAGGAGGTTGCCGACGTTGTGGTCGTTGACACGGGGTTTTGCCTTGAGGCGGACGAGGAGCTCAGCTTTGACACCATGGCGCCGCGCCGCAACGCCGCAACGCTCAGGAGCCTGGAACTGGCTGACACAGTCCTCGCCGTCGGGTCCGCGGACTCCATCGGAGTTCCGCGGCTGGTCCGTGGCCTTGCCGAACTGGATGCCGCGGTCCCGGGCATACGGCCGGAGGTGGTGATGAACAAGGTGCGGGCCGCAGCGGTGGGCCGCTCACCTGAACGGCAACTACGCGAGGCCTGGGACCGCTATGGCCCGGCGACAGGCATCAAAGCGTTCCTTCCGTCCGATCCGGAGGCGGCTGACACGGCGCTGCTGTCGGGGTCCTTGCTGCTGGAGGCTGCTCCGGATTCACGCCTCCGGTCCGGCATTGCCGCTTTGGTTTGTGCACCTGACCAGCAAAAGCGCCGATCCTCTGTCTTTACTTCCACAGCAAAGCGTTCGCTGAGGGGCTAGGCTCACGATTAGGGCTGCAACGGTGCGGCCATGAACTTGTGATGGAGGCGTTTATCAATGTCGTCTGGGTCCAGCGTGGAGGATCAGTCCCGTCCGATTGAAGCCGAAGAGGGCTTCTTCGCGGATTACTACGAGCACCTCGCGGAGGAGGACGTTCGTGCCTATCCAAAGGATGTTCTGAGTCAGCGGGCTGAGACGCACAAGAAGGTCGCCGCGAGCCGCGAGCCGGGCACCGCCAACATTTCAATTGTTGATGAAGCGGACCGGAGCGTTGTGTACATCGTCACGGATGACATGCCGTTCCTGGTCGATTCCGTAAACGCGGAGCTGGTCCGCCAGAATTCGGCCATCCAGCTCGTCGTCCACCCCATGTTCGTCGTCACACGCAACCGCCAGACCCATGAGCTCGTCAAGGTGAGCAGGGTTCCGTCCAGCGTCGGGATTTCCAGCGGTGACACGGCCGCATTACCCAGCCTGTCCCACCTGATTGCCCCAGGTGACAACACCACGCACATGGAGTCATGGATTGCGGTGGAGATTGGCCGCGCCAGCGACGAGGTAAAGCCGCGCCTTGCCGAAGGCCTGGAACGGGTCTTGGGAGACGTCCGGGCAGCCGTTGAGGACTGGCCGAAAATGCGCAACAAGGCGAGGCAGATAGCCGAATCCCTCGACAAGGTCGCCAATCCCTCCCAAATCGCCGAGTTGCGACAGGCCCAGGACCTGCTTCGATGGCTGGACGAAGGCAACTTCACCTTCCTCGGTTACCGCGAGTACGACCTCATTAATGAGGCAGGAGAAGACGTCCTGGAGCTCCGGGAGGACAGCGGTCTCGGGTTGCTGCGAGCCCACCGTGACACGCCCCATGTCCAGCATCTGACGGACGCCGGCAGGCGCAAGGCGCGCGAGAAAAAGGCCCTGGTCATCACCAAGGCCAACTCGCGCTCGACGGTGCACCGGCCGGCCTACCTCGACTACATCGGTGTGAAGAGCTTTGACGCGGCAGGCAACGTCAACGGCGAACAGCGCTTCATCGGCCTTTTTGCGACCAGCGCCTACACCGGTTCGGTCCGGAACATCCCCATCGTCCGGGAAAAGGTGGAAGCCGTCCTCCGGGGTGCCGGGTTCCCGCCCGACTCGCACTCTGGCAAGGACCTGCTCGGCATCCTGGAAACGTACCCCCGGGACGAGCTCTTCCAGATCGAAATCCCCGACCTCGCCGCGACGGCCACCGGCATCCAAAGGCTGCAGGAACGCCGCCGCACCCGGCTGTTTTTGCGCCCCGACATCTACGGGCGGTTCATGTCCGCCGTGGTGTACCTGCCACGAGACCGGTACACCACCAACGTCCGGCTTCGGATCGAACAGGAACTCCGCGAGACATTCCACGCGCAGTCCATCGACTACGAGGCGAGGATGACGGAGTCCGCACTTGCCCGGCTCTTCTTCCGGATCCGGCTGCCCAAGGGCGCCGATGTCAGCGATGCCAACACCGAGGATCTGGAGAAGCGGCTCGTCCGTGCAGCACGGTCCTGGGGCGAGGGCATCAGCGAGGTTCTGCGCGACCGGAGCAACGGCGAAGGATCCAAAGAACTCGCCGATCTCTGGGCTGAAGCCTTTCCCGCGACCTACCGGGTGGACTATGAGGTTGAAGACGCCCTGGAGGACATTGAGAGGTTTGAAAAGTACGGGGCAGCGGCCGAGAGGAGCGTCGGAGCGAAGCAGGAGCGCCCCGGCGTGCACGTCTACCTTCCGGAAGGTGCAGGGGCAACACTCGAAGAGGATGCGCGGGTCAAGCTCTACATGCTCGAGCCCAAGAGCCTGAGCCAGATCCTTCCCTACTTCCACAACCTCGGGTTGGAGGTCCTGGATGAGAGGCCCTTCGAAATCGAAACGGCCGACAGCCGCGACTTTTTCCTGTACGACCTCGGGCTGAAATTCCCGGCCGGGGTGGACCCGCTGTCCACCGGCCAGCTGCTCGCGGATTCCTTCGGGGCTGCAGTTACCGGTGCCGCGGAATCGGACAGTTTCGACCGCCTGGTGCTGCGCGAAGGCATGAACTGGCGTCAGGTCGTTGTGCTGCGGGCCTATGCAAAATACATGCGTCAGATGGGCAACACAAACTCCTTCGAATTCCTGGCTGATACCCTGCTGGCCAACCCGGAGGTCACCAAGGGGCTCAGTGCGCTGTTCCAAGCACGCTTCGATCCTGCGCTGACCGAGCTGGAGCGGGAGGAACGGCAGGAAAAGGTTCGCGCCGAGCTCGCCGCATCCATTGAAACTGTCGCGACCCTCGACGCCGACCGCGCCCTCCGGACCTTCACCAACCTGATCGAAGCAACCCTGCGCACAAACTTCTACCAGGAGAAGCCCTACCTGAGCTTCAAACTGAACCCCGCAGTCATCGAGGGCCTGCCCTTCCCGCGGCCACAGTTCGAAATCTGGGTCTACTCGCCGCGGGTCGAGGGCGTCCATCTGCGATTCGGCAAGGTCGCCCGCGGCGGTCTTCGCTGGTCCGACCGGCGGGAAGACTTCCGCACAGAGATCCTGGGATTGGTCAAGGCCCAGACAGTCAAGAATGCGGTGATTGTCCCTACCGGCGCCAAGGGCGGCTTTTTCGCCAAGCGGCTGCCCGATCCCGCAGCAGACAGGGCCGCATGGATGGCGGAAGGCGTCGAAAGCTACAAGACGTTTATCCGTGGACTGCTCGATCTCACCGACAACCTCGTGACCGGCGCAGACGGTGAGCGGCTCGTTGCGCCCGAAAATGTTGTCAGGCACGATGACGATGACGCATATCTCGTCGTGGCGGCGGACAAGGGCACTGCGACGTTTTCCGACATCGCAAACGCGCTTGCGGCCGACTATGGCTTCTGGCTGGGTGACGCCTTCGCCTCTGGTGGTTCCGTGGGGTATGACCACAAGGCGATGGGCATCACGGCCAGGGGTGCGTGGGAGTCGGTCAAGCGCCACTTTAGCGAACTGGACCTCGACACACAGTCGGAACCGTTCTCCGTCGTCGGTGTCGGCGATATGTCCGGTGACGTCTTCGGAAACGGGATGCTGCTGTCAAAGCACATCCGGTTGCTCGCGGCCTTCGACCACCGCCACATTTTCCTGGACCCCAACCCTGACGAGGCAAAGTCCTACGCAGAGCGCCAGCGGCTTTTCGAGCTTCCGCGGTCGTCGTGGGACGACTACGACAAGGGCCTCATCAGTGAAGGCGGCGGGGTCTACCCGCGGCAGGCCAAATCCATACCGGTGTCCCCCCAGGTGCGGGCGGCGCTCGGCCTGTCGGAGGGAACTACCCAGCTGAGCCCGCCCGAGCTGCTGCGGGCCATCCTCCTTGCGCCGGCAGACCTGCTCTACAACGGGGGCATCGGCACGTATGTGAAGGCGAGCACCGAGACCCACGCGATGGTGGGGGACAAGGCCAACGACGCCATCCGCGTTGACGGGCGCGACCTTCGCGTGAAAGTCGTGGGCGAGGGCGGCAACCTGGGCATGACGCAGCGGGGCCGCATCGAGGCTGCGCTGCAGGGCGTCATCCTTAATACGGACGCCATCGACAACTCAGCCGGCGTCGACTGCTCGGACCACGAGGTCAACATCAAGATTTTCGTGGACCGCATGGTCGCTGCGGGGAAGCTTGATCCGGAAGAGCGGGCAGAGTTCCTGTCGTCGATGACAGACGAAGTGGGCCGGCTTGTGCTGGAAGACAACATCGACCAGAACATACTGCTGCTCAACGACCGTCAGCGTGTGGCCGAATGGAGCCCAAGCTACGAACGGCTGATGGACTGGCTGGAGAAGTCCGCGGACCTGAACCGTGACCTGGAAGCGCTGCCCTCAACCGCCGTTCTCCACGAACGGCTTGAGCAGGGGCAGGGGCTGACCTCGCCCGAGCTGTCAGTCCTGGCCGCCTACGCCAAGATCGAACTGGCCACGGCCCTGCGCGAAAGCGACCTCGCTGATGACCCCTGGTTCCGTCAGACGCTGCGGGGATACTTCCCGAAGCAGCTGCGGGAACGGTTCGATGCTGAACTGGACACGCATCCGCTGCGCCGCGAAATCATCGCCACAATTGTCGCCAATGACATGATCAACATGGGCGGCATCACCTTCACCTTCCGGACCATGGAAGAAACGTCCGCAAGCGAAGTGGCGGTGGCGAAGGCGTTCGTGGCGCTCCGCGAGATCTACGAGCTGGACAACATGGTGTCCGAACTCAATGGCCTTCCGGCGTCGTTCCCCACGGAGCACTGGAGCACGGTCCACCTCGACATCAGGAGGCTGCTGGACCGGGCGGTGCGCTGGGTCCTTGGACAGGGCAACGCGTCCCGGCCCATCGCGGACATCGTCGCAGAATTCAAGCCGCTGATGGATCCCATGCGGGCCCGGCTTCTGGACTACCTGCGCGGGGACGACCGCGAGCGGGTGGCGGAATGGCTTGAAAAGGCACGGTCCTGGGGGCTGCCTGAGGATATTGCACACCGCTGGGCCGAGCTGTTTGAGAGCTTCGTCCTGCTGGACATTGCCAAGATCACGCACAGCCGTACGGAGCCGGTGGGCGAAATCGCCCACGTCTACTACACGGTGTTCAACCGCTTCCATGCGGACTCCCTGCTCGAACGGATCAGTTCGCTGCCCCGCCAGGACAGGTGGCAGGCGCTCGCCCGCGCCGCGTTGCGGGACGACCTTTACTCGACCGTTTCGGACATGACGACGGCGGTGCTGGAGTCGACTGAGGCCGGGGCGCCGGCGGAGGACCGGCTCAAGGCCTGGGAGGCGCTGAATGCCGAGCAATTGGGACGTGCGAAGAGCATGTTTGATGAGGTCAACGCCCTCGAAGCGGACGACATGGCCTCGCTGTCGGTAGCATTGAGGCTCTTGAGGTCAATCGTCCGACGCTAGGGCTCCGGTCCGGCGTCGAAAACTGGAGGTGTAGTGGCAATCTTTACGGACCCCATCAGGGAACACGCTGATTTTGGGCCGGGGGATGCCGAGTGGCTGCACCTCCTGGTGGGTGACTGGCAGATGGTGGCCGATCTCGCCTTCGCCGACCTCGCCCTGTGGTTTCCGCACCCGGACTATGGCTACGTGGCGCTGGCACACGTGCGGCCCTCCACGACGCATACGGTATTCCATGCCGATTTCGTCGGGGAGGGCATCCGGTCCGACCTTCAGGTCCTCGTGGACAAGGCGTGGGCCAGCCGCACGATTGAGCGCTCCAGTGAAACCAACTGGAGCAGCGACATGGCATTGCGTGTGGAAGCCGTGCCCATGGTCAGGAACGGCCGAACCCTTGCCGTGGTCACGTCCCACATGGATCTTTCAAGTTCACGTATGCCGTCCCGGCTTGAGTTGACGTACCGCCAGTGCGCCTACGACCTGCTTCGCATGGGCACCCTGGGCCTCTGGCCGGACTTTGCCTCGCCTACGGGCTCCCGCCGCGGGGCGCCCCGTGTTGGAGACGGACTGATCCGGCTCGATGCCGAGGGGATCGTGCAGTACGCGAGCCCGAACGGGGTCTCTGCGTTCCGGAGGCTGGGTGACGGCGAGTCGCTGGAAGGGCGTTCCCTCGCGGAAGTCACGGCCGGCCTGCTCAGGGACCGCCGCATGGTCGATGAAACGCTTCCCCTGGTTGTCACCGGACGCATGCCGTGGCGGAGCGAGATCGAGTCGCGGGGCGTCAGCCTGTCGCTACGGGCGATTCCACTCCGCGATGAGCAGCAGCGGTTCGGTGCGCTGGTGCTGTGCCGCGATGTGTCGGAGCTGCGGCGCCGGGAAATGGAGCTCGTCACAAAAGACGCCACCATCCGTGAAATCCACCACCGGGTCAAGAACAATCTCCAGACAGTGGCCGCTCTGCTGAGGATGCAGTCCCGCCGCATGGTCAGTGACGAAGCGAAACAGGGACTGGAACAAGCCATGCGGCGTGTTGCCACGATTGCCCTGGTCCACGAGACGCTTTCGCAGGGGCTCACCCAGAGCGTTGATTTTGACGAGCTGATCGGACGGCAGTTCCGGCTGTCGGCCGAGGTCGCCTCACCGTCCCAGCAGGTGAAGACCCAGAGGTCGGGGCAGTTTGGAGAGCTTCCCAGCGACTTTGCCACCCCCCTGGCGCTGGTAATCAACGAACTGGTGACGAACGCCGTCGAGCACGGGCTGGAAGGGAGAACCGGAACGGTTTGGCTGCTGGCCGACAGGTCCGAGGCCGAGGATGGCGCTGAACTGCTCACGGTGACAGTGGCGGACGACGGCGTCGGACTCCCGGACACTCCGCACGTGGAGGGCCTCGGACTCCAGATCGTCCGGACCTTGGTCACGAGCGAACTGGGCGGGACCATCCAGTGGAAACCCCGGGAGGGCGGCGGAACGGCGGTCCAGATCGTGCTGAGCCTCGCGAACCGTTAATGCGGGCGGGCCGTGCGATGCACCGGTGCCATGGATAACAGCAAAGGCCGCGGACCTTGGGTCCGCGGCCTTTGCCGAAACTGGTGAACGGGTGCTCTAGGAGGCCCGGCGGGCGCGGGCTGCCCGGCGCTTGAGCGCACGGCGCTCGTCTTCGCTCATGCCGCCCCAGACTCCGGCATCCTGGCCGGACTCAAGCGCCCACTGCAGGCAGGTGTCGACGACGGGGCACCGGCGGCAGACGCTCTTGGCTTCTTCGATCTGAAGAAGGGCTGGGCCAGTGTTTCCAACCGGGAAGAAAAGCTCCGGGTCCTTGTCGAGGCACGCTGCGCGGTTACGCCAATCCATGCTGATCAGTCACTCCATTCCTGGGAAGTCAATGCCACTTGTGAAAATATTCACTAGGGCCTACATAGGAAAGGGGCCCTGAGGGGCCCCCTTGGTCATCTGGATCAAGCGTTTCATGTTAACGCTGTGTAAACAAGGGGTAGTGGTCCACGAAATGCGTCCGAAACGTGAGCGATGCATCACACCGGGCAACCGCCCCCCACCGTGTGTCGACTATGTCCGGTAGGGTGCCAGTGTGTCAAGACCCCCAGCGAGCCCCTCCGACCCGTCCCCCGAGCCTGGTGACAGTGGCGGCTTCCAACATCAGAGCATGCCGGAGACGCCGTCGTTCCCCGGCGGGCGACCCCGTGCAATCGCCGCGATCTCGGCTATCGTCGCGGCCGAAGCCACTGCCCTGCTGGCCGCTGCCGGCTGGTACAGCCTCCAGTTGATGACCGGCGCCCCTGTCCTGTCCTTCTGGGGCGCGGTCTTTACCCTTGCTTTACTGCTGGCCTTCGCATCGTGGCTTTACGCGGTTGCCGTGTTCTTGTTCCGGGGCTTCCGCTGGCCACGGGCCGGTGCCCTGGTGGCGCAACTGTTCGTGCTCACCATAGGATTCCCGACCCTTACCGGCGGCTATCCGCTGGCGGGCCTGGCAATGCTCCTTCCCGCCGCTGTGGCCATCGTGCTGCTGTTCAATAAGGGTGTCATCCGGTTCGCCTCCCGGGCAGCCGGCTCGCCTCCTGCACTCTGATCATTGACCGGCCGGGGTTCGGCTGCGGAGTGTCGCCGCCCCTCACGGGACCGGCCAGCTGGACCGGCACCGCCTTGCCCTCCGAAAGAACTACGGCGCGTCCCGGAGGCGGATTCGGTTCGAGTTCGAACCTCACTCCGAAGAGGTCTCCGTCCACGGGACTCCTTGGAGCAATGAGTATCCCGCTGCCGCAACTGCGGGCAGCCATGGTCAAGGGCACCCGCTGCACCAGGGTCTGGCTGAAGCTCGCGGACATGATGACGGCCCAGCCGAGGGCATTGATGTCCAGCAATAGCTGGTTAACGGAAGGGGGCAGCAGATCCGCGTCGTCTACGAGCAGCACACCATGCCGGGCCAGGCGCCCCGCGTGTGCTTCGCGGTGTATTTCCGCCCAGTATTCTGCAGGGCTGGTCTCGGCGTCGGGACGAAGCCAGGCTGCCGCTGAATGATTAACGACGGGAATGGCGTCGAGCAACGCACTTTTTCCCGAGCCAGTGCCTCCCAGGATGGCAAGGACGCCTCCTGACGGGAGGCGCACAGCCACAGGCCGAAGGTCATCGCCACCCACACCGATAAAGAGTTGCCGGGCCCTGCTGGACCATTGCTGTGAGCTTTCCAGGCTTTCCCGTTGGCGGGACGACTCCGCCACCGGGCCGAGCGGGTGGCCGATCAGTGCAAGCAGGTGTTCTGCCGGAAGACGTGAAGGCAGGGCCTCCACCCTGAAGGGCAGGGCCTGCAGGCTCGGCTGCACCCCGGAGCGATGGAGCACCAGCCCGCCGTCGGCATGGAACTGGCACGCCGCCGGTTGGCCGCCGGATATTGATCCGAACGCCACGGCGCGTCCGGGGACATCCAGGACCTCAGGCATTTTGGGCCACGTCAAGCGGCTCTCATCGCTCGCACCGCGGGGAAAATAGACACGGCTTGGCATGGCGGACAGAAACCGCGACATGGCCAGCTCGCGCTCACCCGACATGACCACGGTGATGCCGGCACGGCTGCCGTCCCGAACGATGTCCTGCACCAGGTCTTCAGCCCACATCAAGGGGCAAGCCCGCAGGGCGGAGACCCACGATCCCCAGCCCGAGACCGCCAGGACCAGGGGAGCGGCCTGGGCCGATCCGGTTCCGCTCAGCCGGCGGGACATCTCCTGGCGGAGCCGTTCCAGCACCCGTACTCCCCGGCGCAGTTCGTGCAGTCCGACCACTGCGCCGGTCCGGGCCGACGCCTTCATTCCGGACAGGGAACCGTCGGCATCCAGGACGTAGAGATGGGACTCCTCCGGATGTAAGGCCAGCTGGTGCAGAACCAGCGACATGGCGCCGGCCGCATCAGCGGCCGTGCCGCCCATCAGCGCCAGATGTCCATCGCTGGCGGGGCGCCACAAGAGCCGGAGGATCTCCTGGCGGTGGGGCAAATCCAGCCAGCCGAGCTCCACGCAGCAGCCGCCGCCGGGAGCAGCGGCGGCGCCGGACTCCCCGGCCATACTGGGATAGGTCGGAGCGACCGGCAGCGGCGGGGCGACAGGGCTTCTGAGCGCGTGGGCACCCCGTGCTGCCCACAACGTTGCCGCCGTGCCGACCAGCGGACCGGCCACGGCGGCCGGCGTGGGCGGGCCGGACGCGGCGTCGCCGTCCACCACCGGGGCCGCGGCTCTCCGGAGGGCCTCCGTCGTGGGACGAACAATGGCCCTGCCGTGCCGGGGCTCCGCGGCGGCGACGGAGAGTGCCGCCGCCTGGAATTCCTCGGGTTCTTGCGTTCCCCGCGCAAGAAAGGCCCGTCCCGGCGTCTCAACCCTGATCGCCGCCGCAGCGTTGGTGCCGATGATGTCGGCCGATTCATGGGCGGACTGGACCCGGAGGCCGATGCTAGTGGTGACGTTGGCCCGGATATCGGCGTTGAGTGCCCCCTGCGGACGCTGAGTCGCCATGATGAGGTGAATTCCCAGCGAGCGGCCGATGGTGGCGATTCTCATCAGTTCGTTCAAGGACGCGGGGGCGTCGTCCACCAGCATCCGGAACTCATCGATGATGAGGATCAGCTGCGGGAGAAGAGGCGAGTCATGGGCCCTCGACAGACGGTAGGCTGCGAGGTCCGGTGCCTGAGCCTCTGCCAGGAGTTGCTCCCGGCGCCGGACTTCCGCCCGCAGTGACGCCATGGTCCGGTCAAGTTCGCTCCTGGAGAGGTCGGTCAGCATCCCCACGCAATGGGGGAGCGGCGTCAATGGGCCCAGCCCCGACCCGCCCTTGAAATCGAAGAACAGGACGTTGACACGGTCCGGAGGAAAGCTGAGAGCCAGGGCCATGGTCAGGCTTCGCAGGAGCTCCGACTTCCCGGAGCCGGTGGTGCCGGCAACGAGGAAGTGCGGACCGTCGGCCTCAAGGTCGAGGATGCGCGGACCATCTGCACCCAGTCCAATGGGGATGGCCAGCCCGGGGGCAAGCCTTCCCTCGGACCACCTGAGGTCCGTGGCCTCTGCTGACAGGTCAAGAATGTCGCTGAGCGGGCAAGCGACGGGTACGGAGCGTCCCACTGCCGTGGATCCCCTTTGGCTGAACTGCCGGCAGTACCGGTCAAAGACGTCATGGGGTACGAGGTCGGCCGTGAAGCGTTGGCCGGTGCCGGCACAGCGAAATAAGGCCTGGTCTCCGGCAAGCTCAATATCGGCCTCCGGCGGCCCTTGTCCGTCCGGAGTGGTTGGACCGGCGGAAGCCGCCGAACCGCAATCCGTGAACCTCATGACGCGCCACCGGTGCCGCCGTGCCGTTTCGACCACGCGGCCCGGCCAGCCTGTCCCCGCAGGGACCGCCAGCAGGAGGACTCCGGCGGCGCCTCTGCATGGATTGCCGGCGAGGATACTCTCAACGTCCCCGGAAGCAGCATGCAGTGTGACGTTGGGAAGGTATCTCGCGGTCAGCGGCAGCGATGAGACAGGTCCGCAGACAGCAACCCGTGTTCCCCGGGCCATGGGATACCCCGTGAGCTGCATGAGAAATGAACGCATCAATCCGGACACCGCACTGTCAGGCCCGCGCACAGTGACGTCGGGAATTTGCGGGTCCAGCAGCAGCGGAACTGACCCGAGGGGCGGCGGCCGAAACTCCGCATCCGGAGGGTCCACCCGGACGTTCGCGTCCTGCTCCGCCAAGCCGAGGCGGAGCCAGACTCCGGAGGCATCCGGCGGGGCATCGGCGGTTGACACCGCCCCCGCTGCGCACAGAGCCACTTGTGCGGCTGACGGCGCGGACCGCCGTCGTCGTTCCCGGTCTGTGGCCGCGGCCTCGGCAACCGCTGATCGCACGCCGCGCCGCTGCCGCCGGCCCGTCAATAAGGGCACCAGGAGCATCACCACCGATACTGCCGTGAACGCCAGAAACATCCACATTCCGGTGATCAGAGCCAGCCCGACACCGACAGCAACCGGAAGCGCAGCACTGAGGAACAGCATTCCCCGGTTTTCCTGCCCCGCCGGCCGCGGTACCGTCAACGGCTCGGCCACCGACTGACCGGCGGAGCCAAGGCCTGCATTAGGGGCGCCTGGCGGCGCGGCCACCACAACGGTCAGCGTGGAACGCCCGCAGCGGATGAGGGAGCTCGTGGAAATAGAGGCATTCCGGACGAATTTACCGTCCACTTCCGTGCCGTTGAGGCTGTCGAGATCCTCAATGGTCAGGGCCGTTTCCGACACCTCGATCCGTGCATGTCTGCGGGACAGGTCCACATCGGGAATCGTCAGTTGAGCGTTGGTGCGTCCGATCAGATAGCTCCCGCGGCGCAGCGGCAGCACCGTTCCTGCGGCTGGGCCGCTGTGCACAGCCAGCAGCAAGGACGCGGGTGCCTCGCGCGCAGGCCGGCCGCGGCGTCCCTCCGGGTGGTGACCGCCGTCCACGATGACAGCGCCGGTGACCAGGGGGGCCTGTCCTATGGTCAAGGAGGAAATCGGCAGGCCATTGAGGGTCAGCCGCCGGGTCTGAAAGCACCGGGCGAGCTCCTGGTCGAGCGCTGCCCCGGACGATCCGTCGCGGACGGTCGCGGTCAGTTCCATCGGCGCGGCGGCCACTGCGGCGCCGGGGCCGCGAACCAGGGTGAAGTCCAGATCCACCTGCCGGGCCTCCGTTCCTGAGGGCAACTTCAGGCACCACGCTAACGCCGGCGCCACCGGATGCATGCCGGTGCAATGGCCTATGTGGATAACCGGGCAGGCGGCCGCCAAACGGGCGGGCGACCAGACTCAGGTAGGCTAGAGCAGCAGGCAATGCACAACATTGGCCTGCCCGAATTCGAACCAGGAGATTTAGTGACTGCTGACCTCGTCATCGTAGGATCAGGTTTTTTTGGCCTGACAATCGCAGAACAGGCCGCCACTGAGCTGGGCTTGAAGGTCGTTGTCCTCGACCGCCGCCACCACATCGGCGGAAACGCCTACAGCGAAAAAGAAGAACAGACCGGAATCGAGGTCCACCGCTACGGTGCGCATCTCTTCCACACCTCCAACGAGCGGGTCTGGGAGTATGTGAACCGCTTCACGACGTTCACGAACTACGTCCACAAGGTCTATGGCGTCCACAAGGGCGAGGTCTTTTCGCTGCCCATTAACCTGGCTACGATCAACCAATTCTTCCGCGCCAACCTCACCCCGGGGCAGGCAAAAGCCCTCATCCAGGAGCAGGCAGGCGAACTGGCGGGAACGGATCCGCAGAACCTGAACGACAAGGGCATCCAGCTCATCGGGCGGCCGCTCTACGAAGCGTTTATCAAGCACTACACGGGGAAGCAGTGGCAGACGGACCCCAAGGATCTCCCGGCCGGCATCATTTCCCGGCTTCCCGTCCGCTACAACTACGACAACCGGTACTTCAACGACAAGTACGAAGGCCTTCCGACCAACGGGTACACGGCGTGGATTGAGAAGATGGCGGAGCACCCGAACATCGAAGTCCGGCTGAACACCGACTTCTTCGACGACTCCCACGAGTACAGCAAGGACAAGGTCGTCGGCAACATCCCGGTCATCTACACCGGCCCCGTGGACCGCTACTTCGACTTTGCCGAGGGCGACCTGTCCTGGCGGACCATCGACTTCGAAGAGGAAGTCCTCGACGTCGGCGACTTCCAGGGAACCTCCGTGGTCAACTACAACGACGCGGACGTTGCCTTCACCCGCATCATCGAACCGCGGCACTTCCACCCGGAGCGGGATTACCAGAACGAAAAGACGGTCATCATGCGGGAATTCTCCCGCGCCGCGGAGAAGGGCGACGAGCCCTACTACCCCATCAACACCGCCGCGGACCGGGAACGGCTGCTGAAGTACCGCGACCTGGCGGCTGCCGAAAAGGATGTCCTGTTCGGTGGACGCCTCGGCACCTACAAGTACCTCGACATGCACATGGCCATCGGATCGGCCCTGACGATGTTCGACAACAAGATCCGTCCGCATTTTGAAAGCGGAGCAACACTTGAAAGCGGAGGTGTGGACGCATGAGCGTTTCCGCTGACCAACAGTGGATGACGCTGCAGCGGGTGATCTTACCGCCCGAGTCGCAGATGGACACGCTTTCCTTGTATGTGGATGCGGGGCCCGCCAGCGGTATACGACTCAGGGAAACTGACGAATTCTCCCGGAACCCCAAGCCGCTGGATGAAAAGCTGCATCTGGTGAGCTCCGGCGGCCACGAAGTCCACTTTGAAGACATTCTGTCGCGGCATTCCCTCAACCTGCGCGCGGGTGAACAGCTGTCGTTCGGCACGTACTACAACGCCTTCCCGGCCAGCTACTGGCGCCGGTGGACCCCGCTGCGCACAGTCAGGCTGCAGGTACGTACGAGCGGCCATGGAACGGTCACCGTCTACAAGTCGAACGCGCGTGGTACGCTCCAGCGCGTGGACGGGGCCCGGGTTAATGGTGAGGCCGTAACGGTCTTTGACCTGCCCCTCAAGCCTTTCGGCGACGGCGGCTGGTACTGGTTTGACCTTGCCTCCAGCCGTGAAGACCTCATGCTTGAGTCCGCGGAGTGGCAGGGGCCGGATCACGGACGCAAACGCGGCACCGTGACGCTTGAGATCACCACGATGAACAAGCCTGACTTCTGCCTGAACAATGCCCGGATTCTGTCCGAAAACCCGGCTGTTCTGGAACATGTCGGCGAAGTATTGATCGTGGACCAAGGAACTCAAAAGGTTGCTGCCCAGCCCGGGTTCGATGACGTCGCTGCCGCACTGGGCGGTAAATTGCGCATCATCGACCAGGAAAACCTCGGTGGCTCCGGTGGATTCGCTCGGGGAATGTACGAGGCTGTCGAAAACGGCAGCGACTACGCGCTGCTTTTGGACGACGACGTCGTCATCGAACCCGAAAGCCTCACGAGGATGCTGACCTTTTCGGACTACTGCAAGCGGCCGACCATTGTGGGTGGCCACATGTTCGATCTGCACAGCCGGACGGTCCTGCATTCCTACGGTGAAGTTGTGGATGCGTACCGCTTCCTGCCCGCCCATCCCCATGACGACATGGAAATGCGCCACGATTTCAGCCTGGCGAATCTCCGCCAGACACCGTGGCTGCACCGTCGTGTCGACGTGGACTTCAACGGATGGTGGATGTGCATGATCCCGACTTCGGTCATTCGAAGCATCGGATTGCCCCTTCCGGTCTTCATCAAGTGGGACGACATCGAGTACGGGCTCAGGGCTCATGAAGCGGGCGTCCCGACCGTCACTCTTCCCGGCTGTGGCGTATGGCACGTATCTTGGGTTGATAAGGATGACCTGGTCGGATGGCAGGCTTACTTCCACGGCCGCAACCGACTCATCGTGGGTTTGATGTACAGCACCCATGCCAAGGGTGGCCGCATGATCCGCGAGTCGTTCCAAGCCGATGTGAAGCACCTAGTGTCCATGCAGTACTTCACCGAGCACGGACGGCTGGATGCCTTGGAGGACCTTTTCGAAGGGCCTGATCAGCTGCATGAGACTCTTGGGACGAAACTGGGCGAAATCAACAGGCGGCGTGAACTGTACTCGGACGCCCTGATGCGGGAGGACATCGACGACTTCCCAGTTCCGGCGCTGGGACGCGGTCCTTCGGGTCTGCGGCCCATTGGCTTGCCCAACAAGAAGGACCTGGTTAAATGGGGCGTCAAGACGGTGGCCCGGCAGCTGGTCAGGAGTCCCGAGCCGACGTCTGAGCTGCGTCCGCAGGGCTTCCTCGCGCACCGGGATAACCGCTGGTACCGGTTGGCGCACTACGACAGCGTCGTGGTTTCCAACGCAGACGGCACCGCAGCATCCTGGTACAAGCGAAACCCTAAGCAGTTCAGAAAGATGTTGGCGGAAGCCAGCCAGCAGCACGTCCGGCTGTACAGGCAGTGGGAACAGCTGGGGCGGCAGTACCGTGAGGCGCTGCCACGGATCACTTCGTTTGAGGCATGGCGCAAGACGTTCCGGATCGGCTCTGAGGAGGGCAGCTGAGTGCCTGCTGCCTTAGATGAATTAACGCGGCCCGGCCGCGGCCGCGGCATCATTGACGTTTTCAAGCACAGGTTCCTGCTGCAGCTGCTGGTGCGCAAGGAAATCAAGATCCGCTACCGCGGCTCAGTTCTGGGACTCCTTTGGTCCTACGTCAAACCGCTGATGCAGTTCTCGATCTACTATGTGGCGCTCGGGGTCTTCCTCGGCATGCAGCGGGGGACACCGAACTATGCCATCTACCTTTTCGCGGGCATCGTGCTGGTCAACTTCTTTACTGAGTCCTTGGGCAACGCCA
Organism: Arthrobacter sp. Soil_N43; assembly: GCF_057655195.1. NCBI lineage: Bacteria > Bacillati > Actinomycetota > Actinomycetes > Micrococcales > Micrococcaceae > Arthrobacter > Arthrobacter sp. Soil_N43. Next base: position 35,488 of record NZ_JBDGML010000106.1, on the reverse strand, counting down.
CGCGCTCCATTGTGGACAACCGCGATCTCATCAGGAAGATTTATCTGCCCCGCGAGCTTTTCCCCGTCTCCACCGTCTGGGTTTCCGCGGTCCATCTCTTTCCGCAACTGGTCGTCCTGATCGGCGCGTGCCTCCTGGGCGGCTGGCGACCGTCAGTCTTCCAGCTTCTGGCTGTAGTAGCCGCACTCATCCTGGTGGCCACACTCGCGACTGGGCTGGGGCTGCTTTTTGGGGCAGCCAACGTTTATTTTCGTGACTCTGAGAACATTGTTGACATGATACTGATGGTGGTGACGTGGGCATCACCCGTGCTTTACGTGTGGACCATGGTTCAAGCCGTCATGGGGCAGTGGTTCTTCCTCTACATGCTCAATCCTGTGACTGTGGCCGTCGAAATATTCCATTGGGCATTCTGGTCGCCAACTTTGAATGCTGAACAGTCGAGTGCGGTTTCCATGCCCCCTGACCTGCTGTCTGTCTGGTTTCCGGCGGCTTTTGGCGTTTCGGCGGTAATTCTGGCCATCGGACAAATCGTGTTCATGAAGCTGTCCGTACACTTTGCCCAGGAGCTCTGAAATGACTGCGCCTGCAGTTCTGTCCGAAACGGTCGCCATCACGTGCCGAAACCTTCGTAAAAAATTCGTGCTGAGGCACACGCGGAGCATGAAGGAAGCGATCGTTTGGCTTCTGACCGGCCGCAAAGGCGATCTCTCCAAGAAGTTCGATGCGTTGAAGAACGTTTCTTTAGACGTCGAACAAGGCGAAACAGTTGCGCTGCTTGGTCTTAATGGATCGGGCAAATCAACGCTCCTGAAACTGATTTCCGGGGTTCTGCAGCCCGACGAGGGCACCGTGCACACGCGCGGCCGCGTGGCCGGCCTGATTGAGGTCGGCGCAGGCTTTCACCATGACTTGAGCGGGCGGGACAACGTTTATCTCAACGGAGCCATCCTGGGAATGAACGAACGCCAGATCGATGAAATGTTTGATTCCATCGTTGAATTTGCTGAAATCGGCGACTTCATTGACACCGAGGTGAAGTTCTACTCCTCCGGCATGTATCTGAAGCTGGCCTTCTCGATCGCCGTGCACACGGACCCGGAAGTCTTCCTGATCGACGAGATTCTCGCTGTGGGAGATGAGCCCTTCCAGCGGAAATGCATCGCCAAGATCAAGGAACTGGCGGCCAAGGGCAAGACGCTCTTTGTCGTCAGCCACGATCTGGACCTGGTCTCCACCGTGTGCGAGCGGGGCGTCCTGCTGGAACACGGCGAACTGAAAATGGACGGTCCTGTTCGTGACGTCGTGGCTGAACTCAGGCGCCGTTCTTCAGAATGAGGACTGCCCGGGTTGTTCCAGCGGACTCATTAGCCAGTATCCGCTAATTCAATATCGGCGCCACAGCCGGGACCACCGAACCGAGGAAGACCGAGGACTACAACAGATGGCCATGACTACAGGCAGCGGAAGAACACCTGCACAGGAAATTGGGCGCCGCAGCTTTCTGACAGCCATTGGCGCGCTGCCTCTGGTGCTCGCGGGCTGCTCAGGCGGCGAACAGGCCGTGCCGTCCGTCACTGCAAAGGCGGACGCTTTCCCGGTGACGGTGTCACACGCAATGGGAACCGCCACAATGGATGCACCGCCAGCGCGCGTTGTGGTGCTCGGAGCCATGGAAGCCGATATTTGTGCGGCACTTGGCCTCGCCCCTGTTGCCATGCCCGGACTCGGTAATTCCTCCTGGTTCCGGGCAGCGGTGTCCGAGTTCGGCGGACAGAGCCCTGCTCATCTGGATTACAGCAGTGGCCTGCCTTTGGAAACCATCCAGGAGCTCGAACCGGATTTGATCCTGGCGATGAGCGCGGTGTTGTCGAAGGAGTCATATGCGGAACTGTCTGCCTTGGCTCCGGTCGTCACCTCACAGGACAATTCGGTTGCCGATGACTGGCGGACCATGGTCGCGACTGTGGGGCGTGTCCTTGGCAGGGACGAGGCTGCCGCGTCCCTCAATCAAACGACAGAGGAGGCTGTGAAAGTCGCAGTCCAAGACTACCCCGATCTTAAGGGTGCCACCGTACTTTACCTGGAGGCATCTACCGTGGAGGGTGCGGACGTGCGGGTCCACTCGGCCTCCTCTGCGCCGGTACGGGTTTTAAGGGAATTTGGCCTTGCTGATGCCCCTGCGCTGCGACGCGCCACGGCAGGACGCCCTGCCGATGACGATTCTTTATCCGTCGTATCCCACGTCTGGCCCCGCGAGCGGACGGCCGAGCTCTCGGCAGACGTGCTGCTAGTAGCTATCACAGGCGACGAAATGTCCGAGTATCGTTCTAGCGGGGAGCTTCGCGGACTTCCGTCTTTCGGTGGCGGTGAGGTTTACTTTGTCACTGGAACCGACATCATTGCCTTGGAGACGGGTTCGCCGTTGAGCATGGAGTGGGCAGGCAGGAATCTTGTGCCGGAGCTGGCCAAAACGGCCTACCTGTCGAAAATAAAGTAGCTTCTGGCAGCCGCGGTCGGCTGCCCATCCTGCCGGGTGGGCAGCCGACCTCCGGACGGCATCTTTCAACCGCGCGGGATCATTTCACTCGCAGGCGGTCATGCGGAACAGCCGCGCATCCCCAACCTCTTTGACCAGTTCGGCTCCCGGTGCTGACGCGTCAACCAGGTCACGAAGCCCGAGCAGAGGCTCCCCCCGTGGCGTGAAGATTTCTTGATTTCCAAAGTCCAGGGCCCAATAGGCGCGGAGCTCCTTGACGGCAGGGCAAACCTTCGTGTTGTACGCAGCCTCCCCCCAGTGGTCCAGCAGCAGCTGCTCCTGATCTGTGCGGGTGCCGAAGATATGTGGCGCCAAGACGCGTCGCCCGCTGAAGGCGTAAGCGAGGGATGCGCCGGTGCGGGGATTCGCGACAATCACATCGGTGCTTGGCACTATGTCAGCAAGCTCCGAAAACAGGGCAACGTCGTCCTTCGTCAAGGGACGCGAATCGTCAGTGATGGAGAAGACGGTGGTCAGCCGCTCCTGCACCATGTAGAAGGAGCCTCCCTGGACACCTATGCCCACGGCGAGGAGAAGTACGCAGGTGATCGCGGCGGCGGAATTGGCAGGGAACCGGCCGAGAAGCCACTGCGCCGCGCCCGGCACTGTTTCAGGGGCGGTGATTGCCTTTTTCTTCAGGAAAATAACCAGGTGCCGGGCCCGCACTATGACCCATTCTGTACCCAAAACGACGACGGGCAAAGTGACCAAGGGCATGAGTGCTGCCAGGCGGTTGCTGTCCCTGTACCAAACGCCGGTGAGGAAATTCCGAAAATCCCCATCGATCCAGCTCGAAGCCACGAGGAACAGGAGGGCGCCGATCAGGTATAGGCCGGCAAGCGGCCACAAGCGTCCGAAATCGGAAGCTATGACGTACAAGCCGATTACGGTCAGAAGCAAAAGAACCCAGGCTGTGGTGGCCCCCATCTGAGCGCTGCCCAGGATCTCGCCCAGGGCACGGGCGTTGGTTTGAAAGGCTGTCCAACCGGAGGAGGCAAGGTCTGGGCGGACGGTGATCCATACGGCAAGCGTCACGAAGATGTAGCAAGCGGTTAGAATGAGCCACTTCCGGGCCGCATTTTTCGTTTCCAGACCTCTGCGAGCGGCGAGCCAGGCCTTGAGGCACGCCCCCACTACCGCTGGACCTGCGAAGGCAAGAAGGGCAACAACGGCACTGGGGTGTGTCAGCGCAAGGCCAGGCACCGTGGCTGTAAGCGCCAAGAGGGCAGGAATACGCGACGCGCCGGCAGCGCGCGACATGCCAAGAGCCTCGATGGCGACAGCAAGTGCGGCCGGAAGCAGGGCTAGGGCGGCGTGATACGGGTAGAGCACCCCGTACGCCACCATGAGATAGGGAAACGCGCTGAACCCCGCGGAGAGGAATCCGGCCGCGACCAAGGGCACGGGGCGGTAACCGATCACCCGGCTGATAAGGAATAGACACGAGAGGGGCCAAACTATGGCACCGGTGACAAGGGCGCCAATGTTGACGGCAACCATGACCGACGGGGCGCCCAGCATCAGCACAAGGGCCATTGCGTCGTGCATGGCAGCCGGATAGAGAGCCTTGGACGCCTCCGTCAGGTTCCCGAGGGTAAGCGTGGACCCATTTTGAGTCTCAGCGATGTGGCGGACGGCGTTCAAGTGGTAGATGTTGTCGAAAGATTCCGAAAAGCTCTCCGGTGAACCGAAGCCGGAAAGGTAACGCCATCCAATGATCAGTGCAGGAAACGCGACGGCGAGGGGTACCGCGAAACGAGCCAGACGTGGGGCGGTGTAGGAGGAGAGCGCGAAGTTCGCCTCCAGACTCAATCCCTCCCGGACTGAGTCCGTTGCGTCGCGTCGCCGCCGGAGAACGAACCGTGCGGCCACGACCAGTGCCGCGAGAACGAGTGAGATGGCGAAGTAGGAGATCGGGTTAAAGGGAAGGTGCAGGTAGGGAAGAACCACGGCGACGGAGCCGGCTACTGACGCCGAAACCGGGGCCGCCAGCGCTGCAAGATTCAGCCGGCGCACACCCGCAGCGGCCAGGATTGCGAGGCCCGGCACGAAGTAAACCACTAGTGTTGCTGCGAGCGTCGGGAAGGTTTCCCACCAAGTCATCAATCAAGCTCCTCAAAAGTCACTCTCAACCTTACAAGGATGTCCAGCGGCCCAAGAACTGAGGGTGTGGGGCGGCTGCTTGCAGTTGGCGCCCGTAATTGAGAACGGCTCGGATTGGTATAGTTGTCCATCATGGGTAACTCACAGCGTTCTGGCGTGCTCATTGTCATGCCAGCGTGGAACGAAGCAGAAGCGATTGGAAACACCATCCGTAACGTGCTTTCTGTGGTTCCGCAACACCATGTCCTGGTCGTCGATGACGGCTCGAAGGATGATACGCCGAGGATTGCCCAAGAGGCGGGCGCAACAGTGCTGAAGCTGCCGTTCAACCTGGGAGTGGGTGGCGCCATGCGGGCAGGCTTCAAATACGCCCTGCGCAACCGCTACGCGGCCGTGATCCAGGTGGACGCCGACGGGCAGCACGATCCTCACGACATCGACAGGGTGCTTGCTGGCCTACAGAATGCCGACATATCGATCGGGGCCAGGTTTGCCGGACGCGGCAGCTACGGGGCCAAGGGCCCGCGCCGGTGGGCGATGTTCTTTCTCGCCAAGGTGATCTCCGGCATCGCAGGAACCCAGCTCACAGACGTGACGTCAGGTTTCCGGGCGGCCAATGAGAGGGCCATCCGGCAGTACATCTCCCATTTTCCCGCCGAGTATCTTGGCGACACCATTGACTCCTTGGTGGTCGCGATAAAGTCGGGCTGCACAGTGACTCAGGTACCCGTTGAAATGAAGGCCCGCCAGGCTGGAACGCCGAGTCAAGGCCCGATCAAGGCCTCAATTTACTTGGCACGATCAGGCTTGGTACTGTGTTTTGCTCTTGCTCGGCGCAGAACACCACGAGCCGCAGAACTACAGGCGCCGCTGTCCGGCGACATCGCCGGAGAGGGAAGTGCCTAAGGAATGAATGTCGCAGGCTCATTGATCCTGGCCATCGTTATGGTCGCCGTCGTTCTTGTCATGCTGCGGAACGGGCGTCTCAGGGAGAAATACGCGATCCTTTGGCTGGTCATTGGCGGCCTGACCATTATTTTGGGTCTGTTCCCCCGATTGCTCAACTGGGCAGCCGCGGTTGTAGGCATTGTCGTTCCGGCTAACCTGCTTTTTTCACTGTCGATCCTGCTGCTGGTCGGCGTGAGCCTTCATGTCTCCCGCGAACTGACCATCCTGGAGGACGAAACCAGAATTCTGGCTGAGGAAGTGGCCCTTCTCCGTGCTGGCGTCGAGCAACTGCAAGGACAGATCAGTTCGACCCAGCACACGATAGAAGACGGCCCTACCGGGCACGGAACCCCGCCAACCGAGAGAAGATGACAATGACGATTGACGTAATGTTTCCGTACTACGGTGACGTGGCCATGATGAAGGCAGCTGTCGCCTCCGTGCTGTCTCAGGACGACACTGACTTCCGCTTCACCATCGTGGATGACGGCTACCCGGATGACACACTCCCGGCCTACTTCAAGGAGCTGGTCGACTCCGATGACCGCGTGCGTTATTACCGGAATGAAGAGAACCTCGGTGCCAACGGCAATTACAAGAAGTGCGTCAGTCTCGTAGAGCACGACATCGTCGTCATCATGGGCGCCGATGACATCATGCTCCCGAATTACATAGGAACCGTGCGCAAGGCCTTTCAGGATCCCGCCGTCAGTATCGTTCAGCCGGGTGTGGAAGTCATCGACGAGAACGGCGCGGTTTACGCCCCGCTGGGTGACAATGTAAAGCAGTACCTGCGCCGGAGGCTCGTCGGCAAGGCCTCGGAGGCAATCGTCTTCGGAGAAGCAGTTGCGGAGAGCCTGCTGGTGGGGGACTGGCTGTACTTCCCGTCTGTGGCCTGGCGCTCCGGCGCCGTCAAGAAACACGACTTCCGTCCCCAGTACGACGTCGTCCAGGATCTTGCCCTCGCCATCGACATCATCGTCAGCGGGGGAAAGATGGCGGTTCTGGACACCGTCTGCTTCCAGTACCGGCGACACAGGGAGTCGGACTCCTCCGTCCGTGCTCTGGACGGCCGGCGCTTCGCTGAAGAGCGTGCGTTCTTTGACGAATGCGTGCAGGACTTCAGCCGCATCGGGTGGGATAAGGCGGCCAGATCTGCGCGGTGGCACCTGACGTCACGGCTCAACGCGGCATCATTGACGCCGAAGGTGATATCCAAGGGCATGTGGCCGGGTCTGCGCAGGCTCGCGGCGCACGCCGTTCGTCCCTAAAGCTGCAATACAGGCATCCACCCGTTCCCGGGAAGACCCTTCCACCATCAATCCAAGGTGCCACTTACAACACATGGACATCCAGAATCATTATTACGGCCACTCAGCTGTCTTCGCCCGCTACTGCGGGATGAAGCGTATCCGGCACGTGTCCGGGCTCATCCAGCACGGGTGGACGGTCAGCAGCCCTGTGACGGCACAGTTTGGAGACTTCGCCCGTTGGGGGCCAGCTCGGCGGCGGTTGTCCTGGACCAGCACGTCAAGGGGCTGGAGTCCTCAGGATCCCGGAAACTTCCATGCGGATGGGACCAACATGCTCACGGCTGTTGGTGCTCCCTACCTGTACCTGCTGGATGCCGCAAGGAAAGAGAACGCCCTGCCCGAACGCGGGGAACGCGCACTGGTCCTCCCGCTTCACGGCACTGCGCTCCTTAAGGTGGACGGTGACCACGAGGCCTATGCACGGACAGTTCTCGAAAAGGACGGACCGGCAACTGTCTGCCTGCACATCGACGATTTACATAACGACGAGATCCTCACCGCATGGCAGTCCGCCGGACACAAGGTCATCAGCGCGGGCGACCGTCGCGATCCGCAGTTCATCGGCAGGATTCTGTGGATGATGGCCGAGGCGCGCCGCGTAGTGTCCAACCGACTGTCGACGTCCATCATGTATGCTGCCGTCAGCGGTGCGGACGTTGCTGTTTACGGACCTGACTTTCTGCTGGGCCACAACGCCGCAGCCGATCCAGGCTTGGTAATGCGTGATTTATGGCCCGAGTTCTACGACGAAAACACGCCGCAACATGTGCTGACCAAATTAGCAGAGGCCGAATTGGGCCGCGACGATATGCGGTCGCCGGAGGAACTTTCGCACTTGCTCGGCTGGGACTCACATACCGCCGTGCCGTTCCTCGAATACTGGGCCAGCGGTCCTGTAACGAAAGCTCAGCATGTCCTGGGACTCAAGAAGGTCCCGGAGGGCGCGCACGCCACGGAGTCAGGTCTGTCACCTTGGCACTGGATCCGGCATCCGCTCAAGCACCTGCCGTCTCCGCTGCCTACCCTTCCGGCAGCCACGGCCGTAGAGCCATTACATCCGTAACGGCTTTTGTACCCGTAGCAGGCCTGGCCTTCGCCAAGGCCTGCTACCAGGCGCTCCAGCCGCCGTCGACGGGAATCGTCTGGCCCGTGACGTAGCGTGATGCGTCCGACGCCAGCCAGACAACGACACCGCGGAAGTCATCCTCGGTGGCCATCCGGCGGAGCGGTGTCAGTTTCTCGTACCTTTCGGTGAAAGTGTCCGCTTGCCCCCGCGCAATCCCGCCGGGCGCAAAGGCGTTCACTCGGATTCTCGGCGCAAGCACCGTGGAAAGATAGCGGGTCAGCTGGACCACGCCCCCCTTCGTTGCCCCGTACGCGGCCGGGTTGCCCATCGGCGTTCCCTCGTAGAGCCCCATGTTGGGTCCGACGATGCCATAGATGGACGATACGTTGATGATGGACGCCCCGGGGCTTTCTGCGAGCTTCGGGGCAAGGCCGCGTACCAAGGAGAACGGCACCCGTAGATTCAGTGAGGACGCCAGCTCAAAAGCCTCGTCGGTCTGTTCCTCGAAAGGCACCGCATAACCCGGTACCCCGGACGTGCCGGTGAACGCCGCGTTATTGACCAGGATGTCCAGCCGTCCGTCGATGGACTGTACCAGTTTCGCCGGTCCGTCCGGCTCCAGGAGGTTGGAACGGATGCCGCGGGCCGCTGTGCCGTGACGCTCACCCAGGTCCGCCGCGACTCTCTGGCAGGCGTCGTCGTCGATGTCCGAAACAATAACGTCCGCCCCTTGCCCGGCTAGCGCGTCGGCGAGCACGGCCCCGAGCGGGCCGGCCCCGCCGGTGACGAGCGCTGTCCTGCCTTTGAGGGAAAACAGATCTTCCGTGCTCATTCGCGGTGCCCTCCATTCATCGATTCATCATGTGGGGGGATTGCTGGGTTTCCGGTGCTGCCGCCATATCCTGGAAGTGGTGCCAAACCTGCCGTGACCACTGCCTCGACGAGACGGAATTCCTTTTCATCGTCAATGCTGAAGGCATGGGTCTCGGGGATTTCGACAAAGCCGTGGCGTCCCTCGTCGAACCAGCTCTTCTCGAGGCGCCGGATGAACTCGGCGCGCCACACGTAGAAGCTTCCGTTAATCCGCAGGAACCGGGAAACGTCCTGGCGGCGGACGACTCCGGTTCCGTCAGGGGAGTACCGCTGAAGTTCCAGGCTGCCTTCCGAAACGGGCTTGACGCCCACCCACGCGGGATTGAAAAAAGGTTCTGACACCGAGACAACGCCGTCAAGCTCCTCGTGTGCTCCCAGGGTTTCTATGGCCTGATTGACCAGTTCGGGGGTCCGCGTCGGGCTTGTGGGGTCCAGGAGCAGCACCATGTCGTAGGCGGCACCGTCAATGTCTTCCATGGCGGCGAGGGCATGCCGCAGGACAACACTCATGGGTGCCGTGTCGTTGGCCAGGTCGGCTGGTCGAATGAAGGGGACGTCCGCTCCGGCCGCGGCAGCGGCGGCCGCAATGTCGGCGTCGTCGGTGGAAACAATGCAGCGCACACTATTACCAAGCATCGAAGCGAGGGCGACACTGTGTGCCAGCAGCGGTTTGCCGAACAGCGGCCTGATGTTCTTGCCGGGCAGCCCTTTGGAGCCACCGCGCGCGGGGATCACCGCAAGGACTCTGGGCGCGGAAATTCGTTGATTCATTCTCTACTTCAGCCTCGTCATCTGATCGCGTGTTGCTGGCCCGCGGCGCGGTATCACCACACTACCTTTTCGCTTTGTCCGGAAGCCGACGATGCGCGGGCTGCATCGCAGATCGCTACAGCCAGGACTCCGTCCTCCAGCGTTGCTGGCTTGAAGACGCCCATCGTGTTGCTGGGGACACGTCCGCTTTTCTCGAGGACAGCCATACTCTGGCGGGCCAGCACAGTGTCGACGTCGGCGTCGGACTTAAACGCTGCTGTCGAGGAGGCAACGCCTCCGTCACACTCCTCGTCCGGCCATTGCAGGACCACGTGGTTCCGAACGACGTCCCAGGTGATAGCGGCCCGGTTTGTCGCTACACGGATGCTTCGGGTCTTGACGGGGGTCACGTAGTCCAAGCGGAGGTGTACGGCCGCATTCTCTCCCCAGATAATGTCTGCTGCCTCTTCGGCTTCTATGCCGAGGATGCCGTGCCCCAGTGCCGCCCGCAGCCGCTTTGGCGTTCCGAGGAGTAGCGCGGGGTAATCAATGTCATGAACCAGGTCCCGCAGAGCCCCGCCTTCGTCTTTGCGCGCAGAGTAGCTGTTCCGGTAGTCCCGTCCCGGCCTCCAAGATGGCAGCCAGGACTGGGAGACGATCTGTGCGCTCGTCACAGGGCCCAGGCGTGGCAGGACATCAGCGGTCAGGGCGAAGCCCTGGTGAAATCGAAGCGGCGCGCTTACCGTCACCGTGGCTGAGCCCGGATGGCTGCACAGCGCCGCGGCGGCAAAGGCACTCGGAGCCACAGGTTTCTCCACGAGTACGGCGCCTGGTGAATGATCGAGGGCCTCCAGGGCATCAGGCACATGCCGGTCCGTGTCAGTGGCAACGATGACCAGGTCGAGAGGTTCCGTCGGGTAACAGTTAACGAGCCGCGCGGTGTCGGGGATGTCCTGGCGGTCTGCCAGCGTTCCGACAGGGCGTACCGGCCAGGCAAACAGTTCCTCGACGCCCATCGCGCGCAGCACCCTCAAATGCCTGGCGCCGATGGACCCCGTCCCGCGTACCAGCGCCCGCACCGGACGCTCGGTCGAGGGGCGCAGTCCCGGCGAGGAGATACTCCCCATCACCTCAGAGTCGCCCAAGTATGATGTGAAAGTCATCCTGCCACTCTATTCTCTAAGGCGCTGCGACAATAAATGGACGAGCTGAACCAAGGCAAGGCAGCATGGCTCATTATCGGGGCGTCCGGGCATGCCCGGAGCCTCGCTTCCGTTATCCGGGGCCGGGGCGACACGATCGCCGCCGTCAGCGACGGCACTTTCAGGCAAGCTTCGCACCAGGAGCTTGCTGGACGCAGGGAGCTGGAGCCGTTTCTCAGCGAGGGCGTCCCGCGGCCGCAATTCTTCAGTGACGATGAAAGCGCTTTGGCATTCGCGCGGGACCGTGCACTGTTTATTACCGTCGGTATTGGTGAAAACACCGTCCGGACGAGGATAGCTTCGTCTGTCCTGAAGGACCCGCGACACCTGCCGCTTGTTCCGCCTCTGGTTGCTGCGTCCGCCACGATTGACTCCACGGCAGAAATCGGTCTGCTGAGCCAGATTTGCGAGCAGGCGCATGTGGGGCCCCTCGCCGTCATCGGTTGTGCCTCGCTCATCAATACCGGGGCGGTGGTTGAACATGAAGCCGAGGTGGGGGCCGGCAGCCATGTTGCTCCGGGGGCTGTGCTCCTAGGTGCTGCCGCCATTGGCGAACAGGTTTTTCTTGGCTCAGGCGCACGCGTCCTGCCCGGTGTCTCGGTGGGCGACTTCGCGATACTTGGCGCCGGGGCAGTGGCCACGCGGCCATTGGCAGGTATGGCAACATATGTGGGAATGCCCGCGCAGCCACTCGTCTCCATGAAAGGTCCAACCCATTGATTCAAGACCAAGAATTGACTTCTGTTCAGTTCGGCCCGCACCGTATCGGCCCCGACGAGGAAGTCTTCATCATCGCCGAGGCGGGCGTCAATCACGACGGTGACGTGGCAGTTGCCCATGAACTGATCGACATGGCTGCCGACACCGGCGCCAACGCGGTGAAGTTCCAGACCTTCAAGCCTGAATCCCTGGTCACGGAAGCTGCCGACACCACGCCGTACCAGAAAAAGGCCGGGTTCGCGGAGTCCCAGTCCGAGATGCTGAGGCGCCTGACGCTGCCGGAGACCGCCTGGGTCGAGTTGAGGGATCACTGTACCGAGCGGGGGATCACGTTCCTTTCCACTCCCTTCGACTATGACAGCGCACGGATGCTTGCAGATATTGGTGTTCCGGGACTCAAGATCGGTTCCGGCGAACTGACGAACACCCCCTACCTGGCCGCCATTGCGGAATTCGGCATTCCGATGATCGTGTCCACGGGGATGGGAACCCGGGAAGAGATCGCCGCGGCGCTCGAGGCGACGGCCAAGGCGCCCGCGACCGTCCTGCTGCACTGCGTCTCTGCCTACCCCGCACCGTTGGACGAGGCCAACCTGCTCGCCATCCCCGCGATGCGGAAGGAATTCGGCGTCGAGGTCGGCTGGTCCGACCACACGCCGGGCTCCCTGACGGCCATCGCGGCCACTGCGCTGGGCTCGACGCTGTTGGAAAAGCACATCACCACCGACAAGACACGCAACGGTCCGGACCACTCCGCGTCGCTGGAGCGCGCCGAGTTCGAGGACTACGTGCGCTCGGTTCGTGACGTCTACCGGGCACTGGGAGACGGCAACAAGCGCAGGATGCCCAGCGAGGAAGCCAACGCCGGGCTGGTGCGGCGCTCCTTCCACGCCGTCCGGGACATCGCCGCAGGTGCCGTGATCACCGAGGCCGACGTCGCCATCCTCCGCCCAGAGGGCGGACTCCTGCCGTCCGCCCACGTGGTCGGCCGCTCCGCAGGCCGTGCCATCAAGGCCGGAACGCCGATGACCGCCGAAGACCTGGCCTGACATGCGGGTGCTGGGGTTCGTAGGGACGCGGGCGGATCTCTTCCCACTCGCCCCGGTCCTTGTCCAGCTGGCCGGAAATCCCGACGTCGAGTTGCACGTGGCAACCGCTGTCGGGTTCCCGGCCGGGACAGCTGCCAGCCGGCTGCGGGAGGCAGGACTCGAGGACGGCGCCTTCGTGCACCATGACCTGGGGCTCCACCTGGATGACACCTCCGCCCTCGGCCAGCTGGCGCTGGGACCGAAACTGTCCGGGAACATGGCCGAGCTGATTCAGCGCAGCCAGCCAGACGCCGTCGTTGTTCTTGGTGACCGCTGGGAGCTGCTCTACGTGGTGCCGGCAGTTGTTGTCTCGGGCGTAAGGCTGGTGCATCTCCATGGCGGGGAAGTCACCGAAGGGGCGCTCGATGAGCGCGTCCGGCACGCGGTGACCAAACTGGCGGACCAGCACTGTGTGAGCACGGCCGGGGCCGCACGCCGGGTGGCTCAGCTTGGCGAATCGCCGGAACGGATTCATCAGACAGGTGCCCCCGGGCTGGACCGCTTCAGGGAGCCGAACCCCCTGACAGATGACGAGTTCCAGGCAGAGTTCGGCCGGCCCCTGATCCGTCCGCTGCTGATGGTCACGTACCACCCGCCCACAGCCGAGATGTCCGGGGACGCCGGCGCGTTGGCACGGCAGGTATTCGACGAGTCCATTGCCGCCGCAGGCACCGCCATTCTGACATATCCGGGTTTTGACGCCGGGCGGCACGAAATCGTGGCAGAACTTGAAGAGATTGCCGCCAGCGGCACCGCGATCGTGCGGGAAAGCCTGGGGCCGCTTTACCCCCGCGTCATGGCCACCATCGATGCCCTGGTGGGCAATTCCTCCTCGGGCATTCTTGAGGCTGCAACGTTCTCCGTGCCGGTCGTCAACGTCGGAGATCGGCAAAAAGGCCGCGAAAGCGGCGCCAATGTCATCCACTGCCGCGACGAGCGTCCGGGGATCCACGCTAGTATTGAAATGGCTTTGAGCGCGGAGTTCCAGGATTTGTCCCGTCAGGTGGTCAATCCGTACGGGGACTCGCATTCGTCGGAACGGATCGAACGCGTAGTGGTTGGCAGCGGACGGACGCCGTTAACCAAGGCCTTCATTGACATCGGCGCTGGAGAATGACACGTATGAGTATTGACGGGCCCCTCGGCAACGTCTGCATCGGGCAGGACGCCACCGTTAGGCAGGCGCTGGAGACCATCGACCGCGGTGCGTCCGCGATAGCCCTCGTCACCGACGAGTCGGGCAAGCTCCAGGGAGTGCTTACCGACGGCGACATCCGCCGCGGCCTGCTCAAGGGGGCCGAACTCGACGGACTCGTCCACGAGTACGCCAACAGGGCACCGCATGTCGTGGGGCCGGATGCCACCCGCGCCTCGGTGCTGGACCTGATGCGCAGCCTGCGTATAAGCGAAGTTCCGGTGGTTGACGATTCCGGCAAGCTCGTCGGGCTGCATACCCTCAACGACATCGTCGGGCGGACGTCCCTTAACAACATTGCCGTCATCATGGCCGGAGGCAAGGGCACGCGCCTGGGTGCGCTGACCAAGGACACTCCGAAGCCGCTGATGACCGTCGCCGACCGCACCATCATCGAGTGGATCATCCTTGGCCTGGTCGAATCGGGCGTCACGAACATCTATGTCTCCGTGGCGTATCTGGCCGAAAAAATCATGGACCACCTGGGCGACGGCTCCAGGCTCGGCTGCACGATCAAGTATCTGCATGAGGACCCGGCCAAGCCCCTCAACACCGCCGGCGCGCTGGGGCTGCTGTACCACGAGCGGCCTGACATCTCCGAGCCGGTGCTTGTCACCAACGCAGATCTCATGGTGCGCTACTCTGCGGCGGAACTCCTCGCCTTCCACGCGTCCAAGAACGCCAGCGTGACCGTGGCTGCCCGCCCCTACGTCCACCAGGTGCCCTTCGGCGTCCTCGACATCGGCGAGGGGCGCTCCATCTCGGCCGTGGTGGAGAAGCCGAGCATTGAATTCGAAATCAGCACGGGCATTTACGCTGTGTCGCCGGATGCACTCGCACTGGTGCCCTACCTTGAACCTTTCTCCATGCCGGAACTCGTCCAGGCCTGCATCGAGCAGTCCAAGACAGTGGCCGCATGGCCGATCGAATCCGACTGGATCGACGTCGGAACTCCCAAAGACCTAGCAACAGCGAAAGGCCAGTGATCACCTTGATTCAGCAGAACCTTACGGGCAAGACCGTGGTTGTTACGGGCGCGGACGGCTTCATCGGAAGCCACGTCACCCAGCGGCTGATCGCCCAGGGTGCCAACGTGCGTGCCCTTTGCGTTTACAACTCCAACGGTTCCTACGGGTGGCTAGATGACCTGAGCCCCGAAGAGCGTGACTCCGTCGATCTGCGCCTCGGCGACATCCGGGACGCGGAATACGTCTCCGACCTGGTTGCCGGTTCGGACGTCGTCCTCCACCTTGCAGCCCTCATCGCGATTCCCTACTCCTACGAGGCGCCCCGCTCCTACGTGGAAACAAACGTCGTGGGCACGCTGAACGTCCTCGAGGGCGTGCGCCGCCACAACGTGCCGCGGCTGGTCAACACCTCCACGTCCGAGGTCTACGGCACTCCCAAGACCGTGCCGATCACCATCGAAAACGAGCTCCGCGGCCAGTCCCCGTACAGCGCGACGAAGATCGCCGCCGACAAGCTCTGCGAGGCGTGGGCGAGCTCCTTCGAGACCCCCGTCGTGGTGCTGCGCCCGTTCAACACCTACGGTCCCCGGCAGTCCGCACGTGCCGTGATCCCCACGGTGCTGCAGCAGATGGTTGCCGGCGCAGACAAGATCCACCTTGGCTCGCTGACCCCGCGCCGCGACTTCACGTACGTCACTGACACTGCCGACGGATTCCTCAAGGCAGCCAGCGCGGACATCCCGCTGGAGGGCCAGGTCATCCAGCTCGGCACCGGCTACGACGTCTCCATCGGGGAACTCGTTGAAATGGCCCGCAAAGTCACTGGATCGACGGCGGAAATCATCACCCAGGACGAGCGCGTCCGTCCGGAAGCCAGCGAAGTCATGCACCTTCTGTCGGACCCGTCGCAGGCGCTGGCCGAACTGGGCTGGGCACCGCAGGTCAGCCTCGAAGAGGGCCTGCGCGAATCCGCCGAATGGATCAAGGCCCGCGGCGTGGACCTTTCCGCAGCCGCACGTTACTCCCGATAAGTGTTGCCAGAAAGGTCAATTGTGGCGAGCCGTATCCCACTAGCTGTACCCAATATCGGCGAGCGTGAAGCCGAACTCGTCAACGAAGCCGTCGCCAGCGGGTTTGTCTCGTCCGTGGGGCAGTTCGTCTCCGAATTCGAACAGAAGTTCGCTGACTACGTCGGCGCCAAGCACGCCGTGGCATGCGCTTCGGGAACGGCGGCGCTGCACATTGCGATGCGCCTCGCCGACGTTCAGCCGGGGGACCTGGTTGCCGTGTCGGACTTCACCTTCATGGCAAGTTCCAACGCGGCGTCCTACCAGTTCGCCGACCTGCTTCTGGTGGACTCGCTGGCCGAAACCTGGTGCATGGATGTCGATAGCCTGCGCCGCGAGATCGAACGCAGGACGGCGGCGGGGGAGAAGCTGCCCAAGGCCATCGAGATCGTGCACATCCTGGGCCAGCCCGCCGATGCCCATGCCGCGCGGGAACTTGCGGATGAATACGGCATCATCCTGATCGAAGATGCCGCCGAGGCCCTCGGCGCCATGTGGACCGAGGGGCCGCTGGAAGGCCGCCACGTCGGGACTGTCGGCCACATGGGTGCGTTCTCGTTCAACGGAAACAAGATCATGACCACCGGTGGCGGCGGGATGTTCACCACCGACGATCCTGAACTGGCGGCGAAGGCGAAGCACCTGTCGACGCAGGCCCGGCTCCCGGACCGCGGCTACCTGCACGACGAAATTGGCTTCAACTACCGGCTGACGAACATCGCCGCGGCCCTCGGGGTGGCACAGCTGGAGCGGCTGGACGGGTTTGTTGCCACCAAGCGCAAAATCGCGGCACGGTACGCTGACGCCTTTGCCGGTACCGGCATCCAGACACCGCCCAACCTTCCCGGGCAGGAGTCCACGTACTGGCTGTACTCGGTGCTCGTGCCTGCATCGCGTGGTGCCGGGGCTCGGGACGAACTGCAGGACTTCCTGGCCGAGGTCAACATCGAATCGCGTTCCCTGTGGCGGCCGCTGCACATGCAGCCGCCCCTGAAGGATGAACTGACCCTCGATGGCGCCATCGGTGAAGACCTGTTCGCCCGCGGCCTTTCGCTCCCTTGCTCGACAGACCTTACGGATGACGACCAGGACCGGGTCATCGAGCGTGTCCACGAATGGCTACGACTCAACGGTGAGTAGCGCCGGGCGGGCAGATGTTGCCGAGTCCGGGAACAGCAGCGCCATGGAAAGAACCGGCAGGAACTCGGTCCTGTATCTGGCCGGCGCGCTCATGCAGGGCCTGGGCATCTTCCTGGTGCAGCCGTTCGCCCTCCGTGTGCTCAACAGCGATGCCGAGTGGCAGGAACTCTTCCTGGCCGTCTCGGTCATCCAGGTCGGCGTTGTGCTCGGAGCCGCGGGTCTTCCGCTGGCGATCACCAAGACGTGGTTCGACCACAACGGCGCCGCCAAAGCACGCTCGATCAGCGGCTTCCTCAGCGTGTTCGGCGCTGTAGTGGGCATCCTTGCAGCGGGCGTGTACTGGTGGCTGGCGCGCGGCAGCGAAGGTACGTTCAGCTTCACCATTGCGCTGCTGACCATGGGCCTGCTGGCCACCGTGTTGGCCGCCCAGGCGCTGCTGCGGGCGCAGGGACGTCCGGTCGCTTTTGTCCTGTTGAGCCTTGGTTCATCCGTGGCCGCCTACGGCGTGGGCCTCATTGCGATGCTTCTGGTGGGTGCTTCGGCCAGTGTCTTCATGGTGGGCTTCGGCGCCGCTGTCTGCCTGACAGCCCTTGCTGCGCTGTTCGTCGCCCCGCCGTCACAGCCGTTCGCCGTGCCCGGCGCCGCGAAAGAGGCGCTGCTTATCGGCCTTCCCGTGCTTCCCCATACGGGATCGATGATGCTCCTCACCCAGGGGGCGGCCTTTCTCCTGGCGGCCGTGGCAGCGGAGGGCATCTCCGGCGACTACGGCAAGGTGCAGATCTTTGTGCTGGGAACGGTGACGCTGCTGGGGGCGCTGAACAACGCCTGGGTGCCGGCGATCATGTCGGCGAAGCCGGATGAGCGGCCGGAACGTATGCGCTCAGTGATGAAGACCGCAAGTTTTGCCGGCCTGGCCATCGTCGTGGTGGCGAGCGGCGGGGCCAACGTGGTGACCCATGTCATGGCCGTCGGACGGGAAGACCTGATTCCGGTGGCGCAGATCATGCCCCTGATTGCCCTGGGGTACCTGCTGTACCTGAACGCCTCCTCGCTGCTGTTCGCCGACAAGATGACGTGGATTTTGGCGGTGGTCACGCCGGCCGTGCTCGTGGTTTCGGCGGTGGCCGCGCTCTGGCCCGCCTCCAGCGGAGACCTGGTGCTCATGGCGGCGACGTCGGCCGGGTCCTTTTTGCTATTGGGCGGCGTGTATTTCTTGATAGCACGACGGCGGGCGCCCGGCGGATGGCCGATGGGCACCTACGCGCTCTGCTGCCTTGCCGCTGTAGCCTATGTCGTGGTGCTCTTGATGATGCCGCGCGACCTTGTTTCCGGGATTATTACAGCGGTCGTGCTTGTGGTGGCGGCCGTCGTCGGACTGGCCCTACGGCACCAACGGAGGACAAAGCAGATGGGAAAGGCTTCATCATGAGTGGCACCAGCAGCCTGGAGACAGTCGGGCCGCCGCAGACAGCCGCGGAGCATAAGGCGGTCAAGCCGGCACCACGCACCATCGTATTCTTCGAATTCGCCCGCGGAATTTCAGCGCAGGCCGTGGTGTTGGGACACGCCCTCAACATTTTCCTGCCGGGCATCTTCATGGTCCCCGGAAAGCGCGTCTTCTACATGCAATCCTTTGCCGTGGTTATCTTTTTCGTGCTGTCAGGTTACTTGATCACCAGTGCTGTGCTGAAGAAACGGAGCCACAGTGGGTTCACGTTCGGACACTATCTGCTGGACCGCGTTGCGCGCGTTGTCTACCCTCTGCTGCCGGCTATCGCACTGATCGTTGCCCTTGATTTCCTCGTGTTCCAAGGTTCCACGCGGCTGCCCTTCATCAACATCCATCTGAACCTGCAGACGATTGTTGGCAACTTCACGCTGCTGTTTAACCACCCTGTCCTGCAAGAGATCGCCGCTCGGACCTCGACAGGCTGGATCAATGTCAAGCCGGTTGGGACAGGCGCTCCACTGTGGTCCATCGTGGCCGAATGGTGGATCTATGTGGCGTTCGGGATCCTCGCCCTCATTGTGCTGCGGGGAAAACGCATGGGCTTCCTTCGGGTTGCCCTTCTGCTGTTCGCCATCGCCGTTCCCCTCGGCTACATGGGCCACGGATCGTACGAATCGCTGGCCTGGATCATCGGCATGCTGTACGCCATCGCAGGTGCAACCATGCGGAGGCTCCCCGTGTCGGCGCACTTGTGGCTCGTAGGCCTGGCCACGGGAGCATTCCTCACTGGTCTGCACTATACGGGCCAGAATCTGCATTCAGGCATCACCGTGGTGGCAGCGGCTGTGGCTTTCTGCCATCTGTTTTTTGCAGTGGAAGGAAGAACCGCGCGGACTCATGACGCCGGGGACACCTCGGACCGCGGCGGCTTCCGTTTGATTGTAGGCAACTGGTTTGTCTCCGGTAGCGTGTTCCTATCCAGCTTCAGTTACTCCCTGTACCTCGTGCACTTCTCCTTCATGACGTACATCTGGTACTTTCTGCACTCCACACTATCCGCGTGGCAACTGATTCCTCTGTCGCTGATCATCTGCAACTTGGTGGCGTACATCTACTACCTTTTGGTGGAGCGCCACTTCCACAAGGTTGGGAAATGGCTCAAAAGGCACCTCCTCCCTCCTAGTAAGGGGGCGCCACCGCTGCAGGGGTAGCCAGCATGGTGATTGAGCCAAGTCCGTCTCTGTTGCACTCTCAGTTGCGGCTGACGGTGACTCCCGTAGGAGTGTACGAGATGGAGCCGCCCTGGAAAGGCACCTTCCGATAGCCGTTGTACTGGACTGCCGCGCCCAGTGGGTACCCCAGTCCTCCCACTTGCCAGCCGGCCTTACCCCACGCTGACCAGTAGGGCTCACCGACCATGTTCGCCCCGGTAGCGGCCGTATTGTAGCTGTTTGCCCGTTGAAAGGGCTGGTAGCAGCCGCCGCCGTAGAGGCCGCATTTCGCTGATCCTGTCGGGTATCCGACGCCGGCCTGCCAACCTGCGTTTTTCCAGGAAGCGAAGTAGGCGCCAAAAACCGCGTGCGCACCGGTGCCGGAGGAGAAGTAGACGTTCGCCTTCTGGAACGGCTGGTAGCAGCCGCCGCCGTACAGCCCGCAGGTGACGGTGCCGGTGGGATAGCCCAGCCCCTGCTGCCAGCCTACTTCCTTCCATGCCTGCCAGTACGCAGGCGTCACGGCGTGGGCACCGGTCCCTGCCGAATAGTACACGTTGGCTTTCTGGAAGGGCTGGTAGCAGCCGCCCCCGTACAGCCCGCAGGTCGCGGTGGCTATCGGGTAGCCGATGCCCTGCTGCCAGCCGGCCGCCTTCCATGCGGACATGTATTTGTTGGTCACGGCGAAAGTCCCCGCACCAGGCGTCCCGTAGACAATGCCGCCCTGGAATTTTTGATGGCACGTTGATGTGGTTGCCGCGCCATGGGGGCAGGTGACATCGCTCGTGGGGTAGCCGATTCCGCTCTGCCAGCGCGCCTCGCCCCAGGCCGTCCAGTAACTGTCGGTGACCGGGTGCGCCCCAGATGCCGTGGTCCAGTAGATGTTGCCGCCCGCGTACGTCCGGTAACAGCCACCGCCGACCAGTGTGCAGATGTCAGACGTGGAGACAGCGGCCCCGAGGTTTCCGGAGACACCGCCCAGGTCCAGCCACTTCTGCTCGATGGCGCCGGCGGAGTCGCCCCTGCTCCGGGCAAACGTCTGCAACTGGGTATATGTGCCGTTCCAAACGTTTGAATCGCCTGCAAACGGGCCGTCATCGCTGTATTGCCACAGGCTGTAGTGGCTCCAGCTCGACGGGATGGCGCCGGGACTGTTCGTTGGGGAGTCCGGATACGAAGCAACCCACAGCGGGTAGTCGCCGAATCCCCGGGCATCGGCAGTGCATAGCTTCCACCAACTAGTATTCGTGTACAGAACGGGCAGTCGGCCGGTGAGGCTCAGCATGGTGTTGCCGAATTCCCGGACCCAGGATGCCAGTTGCTGAGGAGTTTTGTCGTAGCAGGTATTGCCGTGGTAGAAGCCGTTGATAGTTTGGCCCGCGTAGGGATTGAATTCAAAGTCCAGAACGGGAGGAAGTGTGTAGCCATCGCCAGTCCACCCTCCGCCGCGTGCCACGAAGAAACGTGCCTGATCTGCACCGGAGGAAGCGTTCGGAATGGCGAAATGGTAGGCCCCCCGGATCATGCCCACGTTGCGGGATCCCTGGTACTGCGTCGAGAACTGCCCGTTGGTGTAGTAGTTCCCCTCGGTGGCCTTCACGTAGGCAAAACGCGAACCCATGTTCCACTGCTGCCTCCAGTCAACCGACCCTTGGTAGCCGCTGACGTCCTGCCCGTGGACGCCGAATGAAGGTGTCCACGATGCTTGCGTTTCTGCCGCTGGCTGCGGTTCGGGCTTAGCGGGATTGCCCTGTCCCATCTCGGCGCCATGTTCTCCGATCGCGGCCCGCATGGCTGCCTTGTCTGCCTCGCTGTTGATTCCGCCGGAGTCGGAACCAGCCGGTGACCCAAGGGTGGCAGGTTGGGCTGACGCCGTCGGAATCGGTGTTGGTTCCACAGCGGATGCCGGGGCCGGCACCGCAAGCCCCGCCAGGACTGCGAGTGCCAGCATACCGGAGGCAAGTGAGCCGGTAATACTTCGCCGTGCAGGTTGTGTTGGTTTCATCTGTCCATCCGAGGTTATGGCGTGTGACCTAGCCGCCATCTGACGTTGCAAAATCGATCGTTGGTTGATATCGATGCGCGCCCGAGGTTGGGAAGGGTAGGCCTTAGCGCGGCAACCCTACCATTATTGTTACTGATGATGCTAGTGATGTTCCTGATGGGCGTGTTGCTATTGCGGTTTGGCCAGGTAGCCCTCGCGACCCTCGCAATCTTCAGAATTTTCGGGCGAAGCAACGCGACCATAGACTGGGGGCCATGAAGGTTTTGGTTACCGGCGGGGCCGGGTACATCGGATCGCACACTGTGCTTTGTCTACTCGAGGACGGACACGAGGTGGTGGTGCTGGACAACCTCATGAACTCCAGCGTCGAGGCCGTGCACCGCGTTGAAGAGCTTACGGGCAGGAAAGTGGCATTCCGCGAGGGCGACCTGCTGGACGCTGCCGCCGTCGATGCGGTGTTCGCGGAAGGCGGCTTCGACGCCGTCATCCACTTCGCGGGGCTGAAGGCCGTGGGGGAGTCGGTCGAGAAACCGTTGTGGTACTACAGGAACAACGTCGTCGGCACGCTCAACCTGCTGGAGAGCATGGAGAAGGCGGGTGTGCGCCGGCTGGTGTTCAGTTCGTCCGCAACGGTGTACGGCGCTTCCGAGCACGTCCCGTTGATCGAAAAATCGCCCCTGGACGCAACGAATCCGTACGGCCGCACCAAGGAACAGATTGAGGACATCCTTTCCGACCTGAGTGCCGCGGATCCACGCTGGAGCGTCGCATTGCTCCGCTACTTCAACCCGGTCGGCGCGCACGAGTCCGGACGCATCGGGGAGGACCCGCGCGGCATCCCCAACAACCTGTTGCCGTTCGTGGCCCAGGTGGCTGTGGGCCGGCGGGAGAAGGTGAGGGTGTTCGGCAACGACTACCCCACGCCGGATGGCACGGGAGTCCGGGACTATATCCACGTCATGGACCTCGCGGCAGGCCACCTCGCGGCGCTCCGCTATCTGGAAACCAAGACCGGTTCCTTCCGCTGGAACCTCGGCACAGGGCGGGGCTCCTCTGTGCTCGAAGTCATCGAGGCTTTCGGCGCGGCAGCCGGACACCCGATCCCGTACGAGTTCGCGCCGCGGCGGCCAGGGGATGCAGCCGTCAGCTACGCGGATGCCTCGGCCGCGCTGGCCGACCTTGGCTGGTCTGCACACAGGGACCTTGCACAGATGTGTGCGGACCACTGGCGGTGGCAAAGCTCCAACCCTTACGGCTACGACGGGGAAGCGTAGCCTCGCAGCCGGGGCATTCCCCACTTATCCACAACTTGGAACGTTTGACTATGCCTCGTGATCCGCATCCCTTAGCTTTAACCCAATTGCACTGCTTCCGCTGGGGGTGGCAGGCGTACGGGGGGCCTCATGGATGCTGTGCGGATAGTCGAGGACGAAGTTCGGGAGCTCATCCGTCGGCGGGGGCTGGACCCCCTCCGGCAGGCAGGGGAGGTCAGGCGGCTCGTTGACGCGGCTGTCAGCGATTATGATGAACGCGCCCTGATGGGTCCGCTGCCTCCGCTTGGTTCGGCTGACACCGCACGCAGGTTCGTCTTTGACGCAGTGGCGGGTTTCGGCGTCCTCCAGCCGCTGCTCGACGATCCGGCCATCGAGGAAGTCTGGATCAACGCACCAAATGAGGTCTACGTCGCCCGGAACGGCGAATCCGAGCTCACGTCACTCAGCCTCACCGACCAACAGGTGCGCGACCTCGTAGAGCGGATGCTCAAAAGCTCGGGCCGGCGCCTCGACATGTCTTCGCCGTTTGTGGATGCGGCCCTGCCGGACGGTTCGCGGCTGCATGTCGTCATCCCCGACGTGACGAAGCGGCACTGGGCCATAAATATCCGCAAGTTCGTCGTCAAGGCGAGCCGTCTCGAGCACCTCGTCGACCTCGGAACCCTGACACCGCAGTCTGCGCGGTTTCTCGGTGCGGCGGTGGCCAGCGGACTGAATATCCTGGTATCGGGCGCCACCCAAGCGGGCAAGACCACCATGCTGAACTGCCTAGCCGCCAGCATCGGCAGCCGCGAGCGGGTCATCACTGTAGAGGAAATCTTTGAGCTGCAGTTTCCGCTGCGTGACGTGGTGGGACTGCAGTGCCGCCAGCCAAATCTCGAAGGCGAGGGGGAGATCCCGCTGCGCCGCCTGGTCAAGGAGGCGCTGCGGATGCGCCCGGACCGTCTGGTGGTCGGAGAGGTACGGGAAGCGGAAAGCCTCGACATGCTCATCGCCTTGAATTCAGGGCTGCCGGGAATGTGCACCGTCCATGCGAATTCGGCCCATGATGCCGTGACGAAGATCTGCACCCTTCCGCTGCTGGCCGGAGAAAACATCTCAAGTGCCTTCGTTGTCCCCACAGTGGCCTCCTGCATCGACCTCGTGGTCCATTGCAGCCGGCAGGTAAACGGCCGCAGACGGGTGACCGAGATCCTGTCCCTGGGAAGGAGGGTCGAGAACGGCGTCATAGAGTCGTCGATGGTCTTTTCCTTGGTCGACGGACAGCTGCTGCCAAGTGCCAGCTCGATGCCTGCGCCTGAGAAGTTCGCGAGAGCGGGTTACGACGTTGCGGCGTTACTGGAGCCACGTTGATGGCCCCGCTACTTGGCGTGCTGGCAGGAGCAGGGCTGTTCCTCATCTGGTGGTCGGCCTGGGCGCAGCCGGAAACCGTCAGGCGTGAGCCGCGGAGCAGCCGCCTCCATGATCTGCTGCTCGCGGCAGGCGTTGAAAAGGTTACGGGCGCCGGTCTCATCGGCAGTTGCCTGGGGCTTGGGCTTTTCGTGACGTTGGTCTTCTTCGCCGTCAGCAAGTCATGGCCGGTTTCATTGTGTTTCGGGCTGTTCGGAGCCTGGCTTCCCGTCGTGGCGGTCAGGTGGCGCGCCCGACGGCGGACTGCCGTTTTGCGCCGGCTCTGGCCGGATGTTGTGGATCACCTCAGGTCTGCCATCCGGGCAGGGCTCTCGCTGCCTGAAGCCCTCATCCAGCTCGGGGAGAAGGGGCCGGAGGAACTTCGACACGTGTTTCGTGACTTCGGCTCCGACTACAGGGCTGGTGGCCAATTCGATGCTTCACTGAACAAGCTCAAGGAACGTCTTGCTGATCCGGTGGCCGATCGCATCATCGAAGCGCTGAGACTCACGAGGGAGGTAGGCGGTTCCGACCTCGGCCGGCTCCTGGGGACGCTTGCCGAATTCCTCCGCGAAAGTGCCAGGACCCGAAGTGAACTCGAAGCCAGGCAGTCCTGGACCGTGAACGCGGCCCGGCTCGCCGTCGCGGCCCCCTGGATCGTCATGCTCTTGCTGGTGAGCCGTCCGGAGGCAGTGGCCGCCTACAACACGCCGATGGGTGCCGGGGTCCTGGTCGGAGGGCTGGTGGTTTCCATGGTGTGCTACTCGATCATGCTGCGGATCGGTGCGCTTCCCGAAGAGGAGAGGGTCCTGCGATGACGACCGTTCCTGCAGCAGCGATCGCATGCGGCCTACTCCTCGGCGTGGGCCTGTGGCTGCTTCTCGTCCGCCTTCCGTTCATGCGGCCCATCTCCTTTGTGGAGCGGATAGAGCCGCAACTGAAGGCCCAGAACGTGGAATCCCGGCTGCTTATGGCAGCCGACCACAATCTCACGCCCTTCGGTCCGCTTGAACGCATCGTGCGTCCCCTGATCAGGGACGGACTCGTGAAGCTGGGCAAGTTCAACTTGGGATCCTCGGTCCTGGCGCGCAGGCTGGCTCAGGCAGGAATCAGCAAATCGCCGGTGCATTTTCGCGCTGAACAGCTTCTCTGGGCCGTGGGTGGCTTCTTTGCCACCGTCGGGTTGATAGCTCTGGGTGCCATGGCGGGGCGGTTCAGCCCGGTGCTGGCTGTCGTAGTAGCGGCTGGAAGCGCGGTCGGCGGATTCCTGTTCCGCGACTATTGGCTGGGAGTGCAGATCAGGAAACGGGAAGTCAGAATGATGGCCGAGTTTCCAAGCCTTGCTGAGCTGATGGCGCTGGCTGTAGGGGCAGGGGAGAGCGCCACCGGTGCTCTGGACCGGGTTTGCAGAAGTGCCCGTGGGGAGCTCGCCAAGGAGTTCGAAAAGGTGCTCGCTGAAACGCGTGCGGGAAAACCTCTCGTGGAGGCCCTGCAGGAGTTCTCTTCCCGGACTGACCTCGGGCCGCTTATCCGCTTCGTGGACGGAATCATCGTCGCAGTGGAGAGGGGCACGCCGTTGGCCGACGTGCTGAGGGCCCAGGCCCAGGATGTCCGGGACACCGCAAAACGCGATCTGATGGAGTCCGCCGGAAAGAAAGAGATCGCGATGATGGTGCCGCTTGTCTTCGGGGTGCTGCCCCTCACCGTGGTATTTGCCGTTTTCCCCGGTCTGGCCGCACTGAGCCTGAATCTGTGAGTTTGCGGTGACCGCCAGATCCCAGACACTGCCCCTGACCGCTCGCGGAAATCCGCATTGTCCTTAGCCCGTACTCACCATCTCAAGGAAACGGAAACCACATGACACTCATAGCCAGGCATGGAATTGCACTAGTGCGCGCGCTGGGGTTGGGCATCGGGGGAGCTGCGGCCTCGCCCGGGCAGCACCGCCGCGCTGACACCCCTGGCCGTGATCACGGCGAGCGGGGAGACGTTCCGGGGTGGGTCATGATTACCCTCATGTCGGCGGTGCTGGTGGCGGCGCTGCTGGGTCTCGCCGGACCGGCTCTTGAGGCGATGTTCAACCAGGCAATGGACACGGTCGGAAAGTAGGCGATGATGCCGGTCGCTGGCCGTTCCGAGCGCGAGAAGGGTTCTGCGGTCGTCGACTTTGTCCTGGTGGGTGGACTGCTCACGATGTTCTTTCTCGCCATCATCCAGCTCGCGCTCGTGCTGCACGTCCGGAACACACTGATCGATGCCGCGGCCTCGGGCGCTCGGTATGGGACCTTGGCCGACCGTAGCGTCGGCGACGCGCGGCAACGCACGGGTGAGCTCATCCACACCGCACTCAACGCCGACTTCGCCCAGGACATTCAGACACGTGAGGTCTCTTTTCAAGGGCTGCGCGCGCTGGAGGTGACCGTCAGGGCGCCAATGCCGGTGATTGGTTTGATCGGCCCGCGGGGTTTGTTGGAAGTCAGCGGACATGCAGCGATCAACAACTGACCCCCGGCACCTGCCGCGTCCTGCAGGACAGCCAAGGGTAGCCCGACCCGGTAAAGCACCGGGCGTTGAGCGTGGATGTCCGGTCGAAGACGATGGCGAACGGGGGAGCGCAGTCGTGGAGTTCACCTTCCTGGGGCTGCTGCTCATGGTGCCCGTGGTGTACTTCATCATCACTGTCGGCCAGATACAGGGAGGCTCGTTTGCCGTGGTTGGAGCGGCAGACCAGGCGGCGAAGATCTTCGTGACCCAGCCCGACGAATCGTCCGGCAGGGCAGCAGCAGAGCAGGCTGCCGTGATGGCCATAGCCGACTACGGCCATCCTGCCGAAAACGCCCGGGTTGAAGTGGCGTGTGACCGTAGCGACTGCATGGCCGCGGGGTCTGCGGTCACCGTGACGGTGCACCTCAGCGTGCCGCTGCCCTTTGTCCCCTTCAGCGACGCGTTCCACCTCAGTGCTGGCCAACTGAACGCCACGGCAACCCAGATCGTGGGCAGGTTCCGATGATCTATCGCGTGCGCCGCCCGCCATCCGCCCGCCCGCCATCCGCCGGCACGCCATCCGCAAATCCGCAGGGGAGCGCGGCCGAGAACGGGCAGATAACCGTGCTCATCATCGGCTTTGTCATGCTGGCGCTCCTGGTCAGCACCGTGGTGATGGCCGCGTCCAGCCTGTACATCGAACATAAGAAGCTCCTGTCTCTGGCCGACGGCGCGTCCGTAGCTGCCGCGGGCAGCTTCACCCTGGGCCAGGTGGAGACGGCCGGGGGCACTCCCAGCGCCGCACTGAGCGGCGACCGCGTCAGAAGTGCGGCCAGCGACTACCTCAACCGGAATGGTGCGTTTGGGCGCCACTCCGCGCTGACCGTCGCCCCGTCCACTGGCACGCCCGACGGTTCCACCGCCGTCGTGGTTCTCAGTGCGGCAGTCCATCCTCCGGTGGTGAACTTCCTCGTGCCGGACGGCATCAGGATCGAAGCGTCCTCCACTGCCCGGTCCAGGCTCACGCGCTGAAGCGTACGTTCTCACCGTCCGGCCGGAGGAGGCGGATAGCGTAGGCTTAAACAACCATGGCTCAAATTGATTTTTCTGCAGAGATCCGCGCCTTGCGCGCCACCTACACCTCCATTGAAAACGTCACCAATGTCGAGGCGCTGAAGGAAGACATCGCAGAACTGAGCGAGCGCGCCGGCGAACCCAATCTTTGGGACGACCCCGCGGCCGCGCAGATCATTACCTCGCGCCTATCGCACCGCCAGTCCGAACTCGAGCGATTGACCACGCTGGCATCCCGCATCGACGACCTCGAGGTCCTGGTGGAACTGGGCCAGGACGAGGACGACGCCGATTCCATGGGCGAGGCCGCGGCAGAACTCGAATCCATCCGCAAATCCCTCGAGGAACTGGAAGTCGTCACACTGCTCTCCGGTGAATACGACGAGCGTGAGGCGGTGGTGACCATCCGCGCGGGGGCCGGCGGCGTCGATGCCGCAGACTTCGCGGAAATGCTGCTCCGGATGTACCTGCGCTGGGCCGAGCGGCACGGCTATCCCACCACCGTCATGGATACGTCCTATGCGGAGGAAGCCGGTCTGAAGTCCGCGACCTTCGAAGTCAACGCGCCGTACGCGTTTGGCACGCTGAGCGTTGAGGCCGGCACGCACCGGCTGGTCCGGATCAGCCCCTTCGACAACCAGGGCCGCCGGCAGACGTCCTTCGCCGCGGTGGAGGTCATCCCGCTCATTGAGCAGACCGACTCCATTGACATCCCGGACAACGAGATCCGCGTGGACGTCTTCAGGTCCTCGGGCCCGGGCGGGCAGTCAGTCAACACCACGGACTCCGCGGTCCGGCTGACCCACATCCCCACGGGCACCGTCGTGTCCATGCAGAACGAAAAGTCCCAGCTGCAGAACCGTGCCGCCGCCCTCCGCGTGCTCCAGTCCAGGCTGCTGCTGCTCAAGAAGGAGCAGGAGGACGCCGAGAAGAAGGCGTTCGCCGGTGACGTCAAGGCTTCATGGGGCGACCAGATGCGCTCCTACGTCCTGAACCCGTACCAGATGGTGAAGGACTTGCGGACCGAGCATGAGGTCGGCAACACCTCGGCGGTGTTCGACGGCGCCATCGACGACTTCATTGAAGCCGGAATCCGCTGGCGCACAGACAACCGCAACGCCGAAAAGTAGGGACCGTTGGACGGCCTGCCAGCATGTCCGCCGACATTCGCCCGCAATCCGGCGACACGCCCCCCTGACTCCCGCGGGAGCGCCATTCCCCGTAGGTATAGTCGAGGGGCCGGAGCCCTACTTCCCCAAGCGAAAGCCCCCGCCCCGGTTGCAGACCAGGCCAACACGGCCCTGCAGGGTTCATAGGATCATGATCCGTTTCGAAAATGTCACCAAGGTCTACGACCAGACAACGCGGCCCGCGCTGGACTCTGTCACCCTTGAAATAGACCGTGGTGAATTCGCCTTCCTCGTCGGCGCATCCGGATCCGGCAAGTCGACCTTCCTGCGCCTGGTGCTCAAGGAAGACCGCGCCACGTCCGGCGCCGTCTACGTCGCGGGCCAGAACGTCGCCAACATCTCGAGTTGGCGGGTGCCGAGGCTGCGCCGCGGAATCGGGGTCGTGTTCCAGGACTTCCGCCTGCTTCCGCAGAAGAACGTGTTCGCGAACGTCGCCTTTGCCATGCAGGTCATCGGCAAGAGCCGCAGCGTCATCCGCGACACCGTCCCCGAGGTCCTCAAAACCGTCGGCCTGGAGGGCAAAGAGAAGCGCATGCCGCATGAGCTCTCCGGCGGCGAGCAGCAGCGCGTGGCGATCGCCCGCGCCGTGGTCAACCGGCCCGGCATCCTGCTGGCCGACGAGCCCACCGGGAACCTGGATCCCACCACGTCCATGGGCATCATGGGCGTCCTCGACAAGATTAACCAGAACGGCACCACCGTGGTCATGGCCACCCACGACGACGACATAGTCAACGAGATGCGCAAACGCGTGGTGGAACTGAAGAACGGCGTCGTCATCCGCGACGAGGCCCGTGCCCTCTATACGTCCATGATTCCCGTCGTCGGCCAGTCCCGCAGGCTCAAGGACGCCAGCGGACGCGACGAGGCCGGCGTGACGCCGGCCGGACCGATGACCGGCCGGTCACCCGACGGTGACGCCGCCGCACGTTCAGGGGAGGGCCGGCTGTGAGGCTCCAGTTCATCCTCGGAGAAATCGGCAGCGGACTGCGTCGGAACTTGTCCATGGTGGTTTCGGTCATCCTGGTCACGTTCGTCTCGCTGACGTTCGTGGGTGCCGCAGGCATGCTCCAGCTGCAGATCAACCAGATGAAGGGCTACTGGTACGACAAGGTCCAGGTGGCCATCTTCCTCTGTGGTGAAGGGTCGACGGCGGCCGGGTGCGCTTCCGGGTCAGCGACGCCCGAGCAGCAGGACAATTTGCGGACGCTTCTGGAATCACCGGCAGTGTCCCAGTACATCAACGACTTCCAGTTTGAGTCCAAGGAAGATGCCTACAAGCACTTCAAGGAACAGTTCTCCAACTCTCCGATCGTCGATTCCGTCACCCCGGACCAGCTTCCCGCATCCTTCCGGATCAACATGAAGGATCCGGAAAAATACCAGATCATCAGTGAGACCTTTTCCTCCCAGCCGGGGGTGGAAACGGTGATCGATCAGCGTCAGGTCCTGGAGCGGCTGTTTTCCGTCATGAATGCGGCCTCTCTCGTCGCTGTGATCATCGCGGGTGTCATGACGGTGTGCGCCATCCTGCTCATTGCCACCACCATCAGGCTGTCGGCGTTCAGCCGGCGCCGCGAGACGGGCATCATGAGGCTCGTTGGCGCATCAAAGACAGTGATCCAGTTGCCATTCATCCTGGAGGGCGTGATCGCCGCGGTGATTGGAGCAGCCTTGGCGTCGGGCACTCTTTGGGCGGTGGCCCACTTCTTCCTTGGCGAATACATGTCCAAGCAGTACCCTGACACGGCGTTCATTTCCGCGGCCCAGACGCTGTTGATTGCTCCAGCCCTCGTCGGACTGGGCGTTGTTCTGGCGGGCACTTCATCTCTGTTGACTCTCCGCCGATACTTGAGGGTGTAGTCCATGAATACAGAAGGAATCCCCATGATCGCGAAGCGCGGCCGGTTCCTGCCGAGCGTCCCGGGGGGGCGCCAGCACAGGATCATCAGCGCCGCCCT
Source organism: Arthrobacter sp. Soil_N43 (assembly GCF_057655195.1). Classification (NCBI taxonomy): domain Bacteria; kingdom Bacillati; phylum Actinomycetota; class Actinomycetes; order Micrococcales; family Micrococcaceae; genus Arthrobacter; species Arthrobacter sp. Soil_N43. Next base: position 4,478 of record NZ_JBDGML010000106.1, on the reverse strand, counting down.
GGCGATAGTGCTGGCAGCCGGGCTCGGAGCCTCAGCCCCGGCTTTCGCCGGTGACTTGGAAGACCAGCAGGCCGCGCTCAAGGCTGAAGCCTCCCGTGTCCAGCAATCCCTCGAATTCGTGGACGCCAAGATCTCCAAGGCCGCCGCTGACCTCGTGATGTTCCGTGGCCAGCTCCCGGGCGCCCAGCAGGCACTGCTTGAGGCCCAAGGCCGCGTTGCAAGCGCGGTGAAGGAAGTCGAGGCCCTGGCCGCCCGTGTTGATCTTGCCCAACAGAACAAGGCGAAGATCACCCAGCAGCTCGATGCGGACAAGCAGAAGATCGCCAGCACCAAGAAGTTGATCGGCCAGATCGCCACGCAGGCCTACAAATCGGGCGGAGTGCCGTCGAACCTGACCCTTTTCTTTGGCTCCAACAACACCGGCAGCCTCACCGACACGATCGACTTGGCCGATCAGGCCATGCGCAGCCAGAACTCGGCCATGGACAAGCTGACACAGCAGAACGCCACGAACGTGAATTCCCAGGCGCGCCTGGAAGCCGTCGAAGCCGAGATCAAAGATCTTAAGGCCAAAGCCGATGCCGCGCTGGCCAAGGAAAAGATTGCCCGGGACGAGGCAGCCGCCAAGAAGGCCAAGGTGGATAAGCTCATCGCGGACACGGCGCGCCTCAACAAAGAACTTGAAGCGGCCAAGCCCGGGATCCAGAAGAAACTGGCAACCGTCAAGGCCCGGCAGCAGGCTGTTGCTGCGGAAATTGTCGAACGGGACCGGAAGCTGCGCGAAGCCTGGCTGGCTGAGCAGCGCCGGATAGCCGAAGCTGCCGCCGCTGCTGCCCGGGCCCGCGCCGAGGCCGAAGCCCGCGCCCGCGGTGACGCCGAAGCTGCTGCCCGTGCCCGGATCATCCAGCCGTACGTGCCGCCGGTGGCAGGTCCGCCGTCGGCCTTTGGCCTGCGCCACCCGTTCTCGGACGGTGTTCCGATCACGTCAGGATTCGGCTGGCGGGCAACTCCGCCCGGCACCGTGGATTTCTACGGCTCCGGCGGCTACATGCACACCGGCATCGACTTCGGAGCAGGCTGCGGCACACCGGTTTATGCTCCGGCAGCGGGCACCGTGTTCTCCGCAGGATGGGGTGACGACGGCGGCGGGAACAATGTGAAGATCTCCCACGGCGTGGTGCAGGGCAACTCGCTCACCACCATCTACTACCACAACTCAAGCGTCGTGGTGTCGGTGGGGCAACAGGTCAGCCAGGGCCAGCTGATCGCGTACTCGGGCACCACCGGCAACTCCACCGGCTGCCACTCGCACTTCGAGACGTGGCTGAATGGTGAAGCGGTCGACCCCATGCGCTTGCTCTGACGGGCGTGTCCGAGGCATCTGCGGCCCCGGCCTGGTCTACTGCCGTAGACTGGAATGACGTTCCTCCGGGGCACCCGGGGCAGCCAAATTTCACGACCTGAGGAGTTCTACCGTGCCGAAAGAAAGTGGCCGTAAGGTAGTGGCCACCAACCGGAAGGCCCGGCATGACTACCATGTCCTGGACACCTACGAGGCCGGCATAGCCTTGATGGGTACCGAGGTGAAGTCCCTCCGGGAAGGCCATGCGTCCATGGTCGATGGCTTCTGCACCTTCTACAATGACGAGCTGTGGATGGAGGGCATCCACATCCCTGAGTACAACCAGGGGAGCTGGACCAACCACGCCGCCCGGCGCCGCCGGAAGCTGCTGCTGCACCGCGAGGAGCTCATCAAGATCTCCCACAAGATCAGGGAATCGGGCTTCACAATTGTCCCGCTCCAGCTGTATTTCCTGGACGGCCGCGCCAAGGTGGAGATCGGTATTGCCCGCGGCAAGAAGGACTATGACAAGCGCCAGACGCTGCGCGAACAGCAGGACAAGCGCGAGGCGCTTCGGGTGATGAGGGAACGCAACCGCCGCTAGGAATTATCTGCGGCGCGGATGCGTTATGCTAGGTAGTCCGGCAGGAATCCAGTTCGCGCCGGTTTGGTAATAAAATACGGGGATGATCGGTTTCGACGATGTTAGTCGCGACAGGTGAAGCGGGCCGAGGATGCAGAATTATCTCGTAAACGCTGTCTGCAAACCAATAAGTGCCGAATCTAAGCGCACTGACTTCGCTCTTGCTGCCTAAGCAGTAAGACAGTCCGTCAGCCCGAGGTTGCTATCGCCCCGGATCCTGGCGTCATTTAGATAGCCACTGCTGTTTGCCCCCGTCATCGGGGCAAGCGGGACTCTTAGATGACTGGGCCCGGATCAGCTGCCTGTTTGCAGGACGGCTGGGGCCGAGAAAATCCGACGCAAACTGCGCCCGGAGAAGCCCTGACAACACGACATCGGACGGGGGTTCAATTCCCCCCATCTCCACTGTTTCAGTACCGAACAGCTGCAGCCCGGACTTCGGTCCGGGCTGCAGCTGTTTAATAACCCGCCCGACCTCTGTGCTGGTCATCACGCAGGCTGTTCACCGAGGGCGTAGCCTTCCCGGGACTAGCCCGGCAGCCCGGGGAGTTGTGAGATGTAGCACGTGATTCGCGGGAACTACCCAGGCAAGGGAGGTGCGCCATGTCCACGGCGCCGGCAAAGGCATCAGGTCCTGAGAGGGGCGGCGGCGACGCCCTGGATTCCTACTCCGAAACGGTGATCCGGGTGGCCAGTACCGTCACCCCGCACGTCGCGGCCATCGAAATGACCGGCAACCGGCGCGGGGGACGCTTCCGTGTGGGGGCCGGGTCCGCTGTGCTGTTTACCGAGGACGGGTACCTACTGACGAACGCCCACGTTGTGGCAGGGACGCAGAAGGGCCGCGCCGTCTTCGCCGACGGCTCCAGTACCGATCTTGAAATGGTGGGGGCGGACCCCCTGTCCGACCTTGCCGTGGTCCGCGGCCGTGCGCCGCGGGTGGCGCCGGCAGAATTTGGGGACGCGGAATCCCTGCGCGTCGGGCAGTTGGTTATCGCTGTGGGCAATCCGCTCGGCCTCGCAGGTTCGGTGACCGCAGGGGTGGTCAGCGGCCTGGGCCGCGCGATTCCCGTCTGGGCCGGCCGCAACCGGCGCGTCATTGAGGACGTCATCCAGACCGATGCCGCCCTCAACGCCGGCAGCTCGGGTGGTGCCCTGGCGGACGCCCACAGCCGGATCGTCGGAATCAACACCGCAGTGGCCGGCGCCGGGCTGGGGCTGGCCGTACCGATCAACAAGACCACCCGGCGGATTATCTCCGCCCTCCTGGCAGATGGCCGGGTGCGGCGAGCCTACCTTGGCGTTGTCAGCACACCCATCAGGCTTGGCCCCAACGCGGTGGTCCGCACCGGACAGCGCGAGGGCCTCCAGGTCGTCGAAGTACTCCCGGGTTCCCCCGCGGAGAAGGCCGGCGTCAGGGTAGGGGACGTGCTGCTGCGGGCATCCACTCGTCCGGTGAGCAACGCCGAAAGCCTCCAGAAGCTCCTCTTTGCCGAGGCCATCGGCACACCCATGACCCTCGTCGTCCTCCGTGACGGCCATGAGCTGGAGATAACAGCAGTGCCTGCTGAAATGGCCGAAACTGCCTAGCACGCCATGAGGGCGAACAAAAGAACGGGACCGGATCCGGTCCCGTTCTTCCTGCTGCATGGATGCCTGGCTATGACCGTTTCTTCAGGTGCGCAACAGGATCCGGAGCACCCTCAATGGGCCCCTTCGCTTTCTTGTCCGCACGTTTTTGTTTGATGGTCTTGCCCGCTTTTTTCTGCTGATGTGTGTGTGGTGACTTGTCCGGCATGGCGCGCTCCCTCGTCCGAGGGGCCGGAGTGGGCCCCTCGTACGTAAAATTACGCCTGTTTCGCCCCGAATGTAATGCCCCGTCCAGGGCGGCACCGATGAACTCCGGCGCTCACACCTTTACGTCTGAGATGCCGACGAAACGGCTGCCGACGCCGTCGAACTCGCTTCTGACGCAACCCGGAGCCGGCGCCGGGATGTCGGCCGGGCTGTGATGGTTGCAGCTGACGTAGGTGAACTCAGGCCACCATTTCTTGGGCCTGGCGGCCTCGGTGTAGCCGCAGACATCGCAACGAAGATGGACCCAGACCGGCCGCTTCCCCGTCCGGTTCGCCCTGGACTGGAGCAGCCACTGCGGAGGATTGTCGAGGATATCGGCCAGCTGGGCCTCGGTCATCCGGCTGGGAATGCCGTGGCGCTGGGCCATTTCCAGGGGTACATCAAGGGCAATTGCCGCATCGCGTCTGCTTATCATCACAGTCCACGATACGGTAAGCCGTGACAGCCGGGCCTAACCGCCGCTGAGCGCGATTCCGGCCGCGGCGGCCGCGAGCCCGGCCAGCAGGTTACTGCCGACGTTAAGGGCTGCGGCGGCATGGCGGCCTTCGCTCATGAGCCGGACCGTGGCAGTGGTCCAGGAACTGAAAGTCGTCAGTCCGCCGGCCAGGCCGCTGGCCAGCGCGGCATGCCATTCAC